>QHXG01000055.1:0-19433 GCA_003222845.1 Acidobacteriota bacterium
AACGAGTTCGGATACGTCCTCGTGATCTTCAACATGCAAAATCGTAATCTGAGCCGGGCGTCCCTGAGGCGGTGCGGATGGTTTCTTCTTGCTCCTTTTCGGCTGCGAGAACAGGTGGCGCCGTCGCTTTCGAATCGCCGAGCGGGTCTTGAGCAAATCCGGGTGCCGGCCGTTTATGATCGAGATTAGGCTTTGATGGTGTCTGAAACCAAGCAAGCGAGAGGCCGTCGTCACCGAGCCGCCCGCATCTCTCAGCGCCCGCTCGATAATGGCCTTTTCAAGTTTGCGTGTTTCCTTCTTGAGGGAGAAACCTTCCCATGAAGTCTCTTTCGGCTCTTGCTCTTCGAGCTCATGGGCGCCCAGGGCCGCGATGACTTTTTGGGCCCCCGACACCAAGCGCTTAGCTGTGGTCGGATCTTGAGAGTGCTGCAAGAGATCAACCGCGGAGTCGTAGATCGAAACCAATTGCGGCGCCGCCGTCTGATCGCTCAACTCTTCAATCAAACTCAACTGGGCGCGGCCCGCGCCTTCAAGATCGCCCGCTGTCTCGGCGACTTCAATCGCGCGTTGGAGCAATGACCTCGCCGATAAATAATTGCCGAGGCGTGCGAGCACGACACCGTGGGTGTTCAACGCTTCGGCCAGGACCGCCTGCTCGTCCCCTCTCTCAAGAACGTGTACCGCATATCGCACTACCCGTTCAGCTTCGGCGAGTCGATTTTCGGCGAGGAGAGTTCGGGCCCGGGTTTCATCGACTTGAGCGACCGCACCCATATCCTTCAGTTCGAGAAAGAGGTGCCGAGCGCGATCAAGATGCTTGTATGCATCGTTAAATTTCCCAATCGTAAAGAACAGGTAACCAAGATTGTTTTCAACCCGAGCGAGATACCGCGTATTCCCCGCCTGCTCGAAATGAAAACTGGCGGCCGTGTATTCCATCAGGGCTCGGTCCAAATAGTCTTCACGGTTTTCCGGGGCGGCCAGTCTCCTGAAAACCAGTCCGTACTCGATGTGAAAACTCCCTTTGAGAGCATGATCCTCACTTCGCTCTACCAAAGGGGCGGCCTGGTTATAAAGGCGCAAGGCCTCTTGTAACCGTTGCGTCCGCTCTTCGATAATGCCGGAACGAATAAGAAGTGCGGCTTTTAGATCCGAGTCCTCGCTTCCCAACAGACCTAACGCATTAGCGAGATGGATGCGGGCTTCATCGAATGAGCCTTCGCGCCAGTAACAGAGGGCCAGGTCGCCATGCGCCTCGGCTGCTTCCCGGGTGTGGCCAAGCCTCTCAAATATCCCGATGCTCTTGGTGATTAAATCTTTCGAGGTCTCCTGGCTACCCGGAGCTTGATCCGTACTGCCCAACCATCCGGACAAAGCGCCAACGCGAAGCAACACGATCGCTCCGGTGGCCTCGTCAAGATCATTTAGATTTGGGGGTCCGTCTCGCTCAGGCCAAAACTCGCTTAGCGCTTCGTACGCTGCCTCGTATTCACCCGCCTTTTCCAATTGTTTGGCCAGATCGCAGCAGTGTACCGCCCGCTCGCCGCGGCTTAGTCCGCGAGTCTCCTCGCGTAACGCAGTTAGTTGAGATGTTAAGTTCATATGGGGGTTACCTTTCCATTTGAATGATACAATCTTTTACGCCACGAAGCATCAGCCTGTCTAGATTCCGAAAGTCGCTTCGCTTGGTTTAGAGAAACTCGCAACGACAATTCACCAACCTGAGGAGAAAACCATGAAAACCCTAAAGAGACTAGGTGCGGCCATCGCTTTGACGTTCGTTTTCGCATTTGGAGCTTTCGCTGAATGCGTGCCACCGCTACCTGGCGAAATGAACGCTCCGCCATGCATCGGTACTCAAATCACCCCTGATGATCCTTCGGCTCCCGGAGAAACGAGCACGCCACCAAATACCGAAGACGTGTTCACAATTTCCCTGGCCGCTGTTGATGTGCTCTTAGGCGCGTTGTCAATCTTCTAACCGCCGTTTGACTAACCAAGAACTCCTTGGTTGCCACCGATTTCGTTATTGGCAACACAGTCTCTGTGTGCCTACTTGCACTTTTGAGAGTCCCTGCACTTCGCGAGAGCCTCATTGATCGGGGCGATCAGAACGCGCGTAGCATAAACTCTCGCAATGACGAATGCAACTAGATTTCAACGTCCGAGTAACCAACTGACCCTTACCGTCTTATTACCAGCTGTAAGGGCTCGCGCAAGACGGAGGCTGCCGAATTAGCGTGCATTCCATGAGAGATCAGAGCTTTCGGAGGGCTCTCTTTCACCAAGTTAGCCTGAACCTGCATTCAATTGACACCGGCGCTCGTGTGTAGTAGCGTCCGATGCGCACGCTTATGCAACGAAGTTTCGGACGAACTCGCGGCCTCAATACATTAATAAACTATTAAGGAGAGAGTTTTACCACTTGAAGCAGATAGAGCTTCCACCAAGAGGACTGGAAACGCTTTTTGGCGTTCACGACCAGAACATCAAGTATCTCGAGTCGCTGCTCGACATTCAGATCAACGCCCGCGGCCATAACCTGACCGTGAGTGGCGAGCCGAAAGACGTCGCTACGACCGAACAAATCCTGCAAGATTTTGCCGACCTCTTTGCTGAAGGACGACAGTTCACTGACCGGGAATTGCGCGAAGCATTCGCCCAGATTGCCGAAGATCGCGCCTATAGTCTGCGCGACTATTTCACGCGCTCGCGTTTTAGCCCGGCCGGCAAGAAACAGGTAGCGCCGAAATCGGCGATGCAGCGAAGGTACATCGAGACCATCCAGCAGAAGGATATCGTTTTCGGCATTGGTCCCGCGGGAACTGGCAAGACCTATCTGGGCGTTGCGATGGCAGTACAGTCGCTGATGCAGAAGCAAGTCAATCGCATCGTGCTGGCGCGTCCCGCCGTTGAAGCCGGCGAGAAGCTTGGATTTCTTCCCGGCGATTTACAGGAGAAAGTCGATCCTTATCTGCGGCCACTTTACGACGCTCTATTCGATCTCGTTGATTACGAACGCGTGACGCGACTGCTGGAAAAGCGCGTGATCGAGATCGCCCCCCTCGCTTTCATGCGCGGACGTACCTTATCGGATGCGTTCGTGATCCTCGACGAAGCGCAGAACACTACCAGTGAGCAAATGAAAATGTTTCTGACGCGCATCGGATTTGGTTCGAAAGCAGTCATCACCGGAGATGTTACGCAGATCGATCTTCCGACGGGCAAGCGCAGCGGTCTGGTCGAAGCTGAGCGGGTGCTGGCCGGCATCGAGGGCATCGAGTTCATATACTTCAGCGAAAAGGATGTCGTGCGCCACAAACTGGTGCAGATGATCATCAAGGCGTACGAGACACACACGAAGAAGAGCGAGATATAAGCACTGGTTTGATCTTTGGTCTTTGATCTTTGGGAAGCGTGTTTACAGATAGTCCATTCTGTCCACGATGTCCATCAAGTCCACCATTTTCAAATGATCGAAGTTGTCAACCGGCAACGCCGGCGAAGGATTAACTCTGAACAATGGCGCGCGTTTGCCGAAGAAGCTTTGCGGGCGATTGGCGCGAAGAAACATAATGCGACGATTGTGTTCTTGAGCGACAGAGCCATCAGGGAGTTGAACCGTCGTTTTCGCGGCGAACATTACGCGACCGACGTGCTTTCATTCCCTTCCCTGCCCGAGCCATTTGAAAAGGAAAATCAATCGCAGCTTGGCGAGGTCGTGATTTCCGTTCAACGAGCGACAGCACAAGCACAGAGCAATCGTCTCAGCTTTGATAATGAAGTCAAGCAATTAATCCTTCACGGACTGCTTCATCTCTGCGGCTACGATCACGAAACTGATAATGGTGAAATGAATCGCCTGGAGCTGCGGCTGCGTAAGCGACTCGGAATCTGGGCTTAGTTCTCTCTGTTGTCTGCTATGAGAAAGCGATCGAAAGCAATTCTGTCGATCTTGGGCGATCGAGCGTGAATGAATATCGAGTTCAACCGCCCACTACCACAGGCGGTTCTGACAGCGCTTCAACTTCCAAGGCAGTGAAGAATCGCCCGGCCATCATTTTTGCGGCGGCTTGAATGATGCGCTGGCCAACTCCGGCAATCGTGCCGCCAACTTGCAGTTCTCCCGAGTAATTAATCAATGTGCTGCCGTCTTGCTCGAGCAAATCGAAATTCGCGGAGCCTTTGGCAAATCCCACGATGCCTCTGCCCTCAACCACGATGCGATAGTGTTCGGGAGGCCGCATATCTTCGAGGCGCACAGTGCCTTTGAAGGTGCCCTTGATTGAGCCGACACCGGCCTTGAGAGTGGCGGCGTAGGTGCGCTCGCCAATCAGCGCGAGCGATTCGCAGCCAGGAATGCACCGGCGAAGGATTTCAGGATCGATCAGACATGCATACACTCGCTCTCTCGGTGCGTGCAGTTCTTGAGTACTTTCGATTTGCATCGAAAATGTTGCCTGACCTCATCGCGCTCGTTCGCGCGCCGCAGATAGCGCTCGCTTCGTAAAGACCTGAGCCAAGTGCCGGCGGTAATCTTCCGATGCAAACAGATCACCGTTGACATCAATGCCCTCCGTCGCGCGCGTCGCCGCGTCGGCGATTGTTTTGTCGTCGAGTGTCCGACCAGTCAAGCCGGACTCAACCGCGGCCGCACGATAAGCTTTCGACGACACGCCCGTAATGCCAACGCTGGCCTTCTGGCATCCGCTGTCACCGTCGAGCCAGAGGTTCGCAGCCACGCCAACTACCGCGAAGCCCGAAGCGGGATGATGCATCTTGACGTAGGCCTGACCGCTGCGCCCCTGTGGTTTGCTGATCCGAATCTCGCGTAGAATCTCGCCCGGCTCCAACGCCGTGGTCAACAGGTCAACAAAAAAATCGTCAGCCTTGATTGTGCGCTCGCCGTTTTTCCCGGCAACGACCAGTTCAGCGTCGAGTGCGATGACCGCCGCCGGCCAATCGCCTGCGGGATCAGAGTGCGCTAAGCTGCCGCCGATCGTTCCTTTGTTTCGCACCTGGACATCGCCGATGCTGGCGGCACATTCAGGAAGCAACGGGCAGATCTTTTTCAGCAGGTCTGACGATTCGATTTGATAATGCGTCGTCATCGCACCGATGCAAATCTGTTCGTCGGCTTCAATGACGTAAGACAAGTCCTTGATGCGGCCAATGTCGATAAGCATTTGCGGCATCGCCAGACGCAGCTTCATCGCTGGAATCAAACTGTGCCCGCCGGCAAGTATCTTGGCGTCTTCATTTTGCGCCAACAACGAAACTGCTTCATCAAGTGTGTTGGCGCGGACATAATCGAATTGTGCTGGAATCATCTTGGTCTCCGTAGGGACGGACCTGCGTGTCCGCCCAATGAACATCGAACCGGGCGGACACGAGGATCCGCCCCTACAGTCATGCTTCGGAAATCAACTTCCAAACCGCCTCCGGTCTCACGGGCATATCCACATGCTTCACCCCATACGGCGACAGCGCGTCGACGATCGCATTCACGATCGCCGGAGTTGCGCCGATAGTTCCAGCTTCGCCGACCCCTTTAACGCCAAGCGGATTTACGGGCGAAGGCGTCTCAGTGCGATCCGTTTCAAACCATGGAACTTGCGAAGCCTTGGGTAGCGCGTAATCCATCAGCTCGCCGGTAACGAGCTGTCCCTGTTCGTCGTAAACGACTTCTTCGTACAATGCCTGTCCGATCGATTGCACGATGCCGCCGTGCACCTGGCCATCAACCAGCAGTGGATTGATTACCTTGCCACAATCATCGACCGCGACGTATCTGAGAAATTTTGTTTCGCCGGTTTCCTTATCAATCTCGACGACGCAGATGTGAGTGCCGAAGGGAAAAGTGAAATTCTTCGGCTCGAAAAAGTAGGTGGCAGACAATCCCGGTTCGGTATCGGGTGGGATCTCCTTAGCCACGTGCGCCGCCAGAGCTATTTCCTGAATAGTCAGACTCGATTTGCCTTCCGTCGCCGGTTCGAGCAGGGCGCCCGCCGGCGCTTGTCCGACCGGCACCACAGGTTCAGAAACGCCCGCGGCGGTTGCTGCTTGCAAGGAATATCGTCCAGCTTCAAAAATCAGGCGCGAGGAGTCTGCCTGGAGCATGTGCGCGGCAATCTTCGCCGCTTTCTCTTTCAGTTTTTGAATGGCGACCAGCACCGCAGTCCCGCCCACTGCTGTGGCGCGACTGCCGAACGTGCCGATGCCGTATTGCACAATCGCAGTGTCTCCGTGAATGACCGTAACATCATTGAGATCCACACCGAGCTCATCAGCGGCAATTTGTGCGAACGACGTTTCCTGGCCCTGGCCATGCGGCGACGCGCCGGTCATGATCGTAACCTTGCCGGTCGGTTCTATGCGCACAGTCGCGCTTTCCCAACCGCCTGCCGGCATTGCCTGCGATGGACCAAGCGCGCAAATTTCGACGTAACTGGACATGCCGATGCCGATTAGTTTGCCGTTCGCTCGCACTTGTTTCTGTTCTTCGCGTAATTTCTGATAACCGGATAGGTCGAGCGCTTTGTCGAGCGCGGCTTCATAGTTTCCGCTGTCGTAGTCGAGTCCCGTCGCCGTGTGAAATGGAAACTCATCAGATTTGGGAAAGTTCTTCCGACGCAATTCGACCGGATCCATTTTCAACTCCTTAGCGACCAGGTCCATGGCCCGTTCGACCACATAAGTTGCCTCAGGCCGGCCCGCGCCGCGATACGCATCCGTGGCCATCTTGTTCGTGAAAACACCGGTGACGTTCATTTGAATCGCGGGAATTTTGTATGCGCCCGAAAGCATCAACCCCGTCAGCGTCGGAATCGCCGGCGTCAGTAGTTGATGATAAGCGCCGAGATCCGCGAACACGTTGTAACGCAGGCCCGTGATTGTGCCGTCATTCTTACAGCCAATTTCCACGGTGCCGACTTGCGCTCGACCATGAATCGTCGACTGAAAGTTTTCGCGACGTGTTTCAATCCATTTCGCAGGTTTGCCAAGCTGCATTGAAATCCAGCCGAGCAAAGCTTCTTCCGCGTAAACATTCAGCTTCGAACCAAAGCCGCCGCCGACTTCGGGGGTAATAACACGTAGTTTGTTTTCAGGAATGCCGATCATCAACGCGAGTTGTGTTCGCAAAAGGTGAGGGATTTGTGTCGACGACCAGATTGTCAGCTCTTCCTCGCCCGGAAAATATCGGGCGAGGACTCCGCGAGTTTCCATCGCAATGGGGGCGAGCCGTTGGTGGATCATCTTCTGGGTGACTATTCGATCAGCGGAGTTCAACGCGGCCTCAATGTCGCCTTCACCCGAGGTCAGTTTGTAAGCGACGTTGTGACCAAACTTTTCATGGATAACGGTTCCGCCTTTGGCCGCATCTTCTACGTCGACGACCGCCGGCAGTTCTTCATACTCGACGGAAACCAAATCAACAGCATCACGCGCGACGTACTTATCTGTCGCCACAATCGCAGCGATTGGATGCCCGACAAAGAGGGCTTTGTCAGTAGCAAGCACGCGATAGTCAGGAACTTTCAGATCAGGAAGCGCGCTTGCGCATGGCACGGGGCCGATTTTTTCCGCGACGTCTTTGCCGGTGTATACGGCAACCACGCCCGGCGCCTTCAAAGCATCGCTGGCATCAACGCCATTGATGCGCGCGTGAGCGTACAGCGAGCGCACAAAGACGACATGCAACGTATCCGGTAGCCGAATGTCATCGACATAATGTGCGAGTCCCTTGATCAATCGTGGGTCTTCGGTGCGCTTGATTCTTTGTCCGACGTACTTACTCATGATGCCTCCAAATGGAGTGAGGTCTTTGGCCTTTGATCTTTGGCCTTTGGTGGTTGACCTCTGGTCTTAGCTCTTCGACGTCAGAGCTAAGACAAACCGAAAGATCAAAGACCTAAGACCAAAGGCCAAAGACCATCAGCCCGCAGCTTTCTTAGCCGCATATTCAACTGCTTCTACTATATGCTGATAACCGGTGCAACGGCACAGATTTCCTTCTAATCCATGCCGAATCTCGTCGCGCGAAGGATTTGGATTCCGATCGATGATTTGGGTCGCGGCTATGATCATTCCGGGCGTGCAATAGCCACATTGCAAACCGTGATGTTCCCAGAATCCCTCCTGCACCGGATGCAGTTGCCCATTCGCGGCCAGTCCTTCGATGGTCGTGATGTTCGCGCCGTCGGCCTGGACCGCGAACATCGTGCAGGACTTCACTGCCTGGCCGTCAAGCAGCACGGTGCACGCGCCGCAGATCGAAGTCTCGCAACCGATATGCGTGCCCGTCAGTCCCAACAAGTCGCGCAAGTAATGCACTAACAGCAAACGCGGCTCGATCTCGTCATGGTGATCGACACCATTCACATTGATACTGATAGCCTGTTTCATAAGCTACCTCGTCCTACTGATTAAATTTGATTGCCAGATTGTGCTGCGATGTTTTCTATGCCAGTTTTGATTGAAAGTCAATGAGACAGGAAACGTGGGTAGCGGCGAACGGGCTTACCCGAATCCTTAAAGAGAATGAGCGTGCGATGACTCAGAGTCATGCACGCTCTTGGAAATGTTTCTACTGACAATGACCCGAGATTTAGCTTCTGGCCCGCTCGATCTCTTTCTCAACCTGTTTCTTTGCTGCCTTTGCCTCGCGTGGGCTGAGGCCGAGATCTTGCAGCGTCCGACCGATGCTCCTGCCTGAAGCAAGTCCCGCCAAAATTGACGCCCTCGTAATGTTTGGATGGCGACCGCCTAAGTTCTGCGCGAGGCGCGTGGCCGCCACAAATTGCCCAAACTTCAGATTGGGGTTGTTAACAAGCGCCGCTTGATACTGACTGCGCAGATTATTCGCGTTCGTATGAACGACATTCGTGATGCCCGGATGCCTGCCCAGATCTCGATTTGCGTCGCTCAGGTTCTCACTAGCGATGCGTGCTCGATCAAGGCCTGCCTCAGAACGGCCATTTGACCTGACGGACGCATTGTCTCGCCCCGAATCAGCGCGGCCGTTTGACGCGTCCGAAGATCTTCCCAAGCCTCGATCGACTCCGACTCCGCTCGGTTGCCCCATTCCCGAGCCTCTTCCACCACCGCTGCCGCCACCGCGCCCTCTGCCCTGTGCCGCCGCACTGGTTACCAGCGCTACTCCAAACACAATCGCGACCACTATAGTAACGACTGTTCTCGCCATCTGATATTTCATTTTTCTTCCCTCCGAGTGCAATAAGTAATTACCGTCGGGATTTTCGAGGAGAGCAAGGGGAATTAAAGTATATCATGAAGATCGACGCGTTTTTCCGGTGAGGCGTTGCCGCAAAGGTTACTAAACTCTTCCAGTTTCTTTGCGGCGCCATTGTATTCGGGTCTTAAACCCGCAGCACTAGACAGTCGCCTTATGAATCTGTCGCTTCAACCGATGAATCGAGCGACGGGTCTGCCTTAACTGCGCGTGATCGTGCGCTACCAGCGCTGCATCGCGCTTCTTCTTGAGTTCTTTGATGCGCGATTTGATCGTCGCCTTGTCTATGCCGACCACATCGTGATGCTCGTGCATGTCGATATTGAGCGCCCGGCAAATCGCCACCACCAGATGTTCTTTATTCAACTGGGTGTAGCCCTTGACCTCGTCGTGCTCGATGTCTTTGGCGATGTCGCGGAGTTCCGCGAGTGTCTTGTGTTTCAATTCATGGTGTGTATAAGCCATTTGTACCTCATCTCAAATTTGTGTGCATGGAACGGCCCGTTAACCAGGGAACGATCAAAAGCAGCAAGTATCCTAACCAAACTGTCAAAGAAATAAAATAAGCGAAGCCCGCCTTCAGCAGCAACACGAGAATCACCAAGTCCAGTATCAGATTCACGAGAGAAAACGCTAGGCCAAGTTTCAAGCCTTCCGCCATTCTGTCAGAAGACGCTTTCAGATAATTCTTTGCCAGGAGATAAGTCACGGGCAGCCAAACAATTAGAATCGGAAAGCTGATCGCAGGATTGTTCGAGATGTAGGGAATCGGTCTGACGCTCTTTAGCGACGGCGTCATGAAAACAATACTGCCCCAGACAAAACCGATAATCCAGATTACAATCGCGTACGCGAGAGCTTTTCCAATTCTCTGTGGCATATCGCGTTCTCAAATACCATGTAGGAGCCAACAATGTCGAGTGAAAGGTCCAGGCGAACGAGAAAAATTGTCGTGCGCGTGATTGTGCTGGTGCTGGCGCTGCTCATCTGCGTCGTGCTCTACGATCTTTACTTTCCGAGAACGACCCACATGCGCGAATTCGACCCGGACGAAGTGGCGCGGCTGGAGACGGCTATGTGGCGCTCTTACTATGACAAGCAGCGGCTTCGTCTCTTCAACGAACTGAGTGAGTTGCTGCGAACGCAATATCACATGCCGCTCATTAGGTCGAACAGCACTGCTTACTATGCTGCGAATGCCGCTTTTGTTTTCAAGCAGGGAAAGCAGCGAGCAGATTACGAAAAGGCCCTGCCTGATTTGTTAAAGTTCTACAGCGAGATTCGCAAGCTCAGCGACATACCATTCGACGTAGATCGCGCCGCGCGCTTGGAGCTTGAGTGGTGGATTATCCATCGGCAACGCGCCCAGCACGCACCGGGCGATCTGGACAAGGCGCTGGCTGAGTTACAAGCCGAGATCTATCAAGTGCCCATCGAACGCGTGATGGAACATGGCCGTCTGCGCGCCGAAGCCATGACGATTCGCGATACGAAAGCCGAGAACGGCGGAGTCACTGAAGCAGACTGGGCCAGGATAAATGAACTGCTGAAAGAATCGTGGCGCTTGCTGGCGAAGGCTGTGAAATCGAACCAAAGCTCCGCGGGCTTCCCAATTCAGACGTCACTTAAAATATCCACGACCTGACCGGATTGAATCGTCGCAAGGCGGACAGGATCGTCTGGAAGCAGAGGAAGCGTGTGACGTAGTTGAATACTCTCAGCATGAAGTACGAACTCCGAAAGCGTCTGCAATCAGGGCGTAATTAAACGTGAGTCGCCACGAATCGTGTCAGAACCGCGAGCGGTAGCGACCGGATCCCACGCGCAACTCACCATAAACACTTATTTCGTTTAGTTACCGTTTGATCCGGTCGCTACCGCTCGCGGTTCTGACACGACGCTGATGGATGCCCCCAGTAGCGTAGCTCTCATATTTAATTGCACCCCTTTAATCAGATCCGTCCGGTGCTCAGATCGCTCCCAATTGCCGATACATCTTCATAAAATCAAAATTGTTCCAGGCCTCGACGATTTTTCCGTCTTTGATGCGCGTGATTGTGATGCCGGTGAATTCGACGGGCGATTGAGTCGCGGCAAATCCCAGGCTGTCGCCGGTGTGCTTACCGCGCACGCTGCAACGCGTCGCGACCAGATCACCTTCGGCAATCTGATCTTCGACGACGACTTCGATGTTGGGGAACGCTTCGCGAAACTGCGTGTGAAAGGGCAGGAACCCCGCTGGGCCACGCAAAGGGCTCGCCGGATCGTCTGATAGTCCGCGGGCTATCCCTTCATTAGCGAACATTTCCGGAATGGCTTCGGCTCGACCCTTGTTCCAGACCTCTTCGAACCAGCGTCGTATTAAAGCTTTGTTTTCTTCTGACATTTTCTGTTCTCCCTTGTGAAAAACCTTCTGGTTTATTAGCCGGTGTCGGACTCATCAACATGGAACTTGTGCAGGATGCGATGAACGACCGGCGCCAGAACAATTCCCATTATCGCGATAAATAATAGGCCGCTGAATAGCGCGTAAGCAGAGGCGAAGATCTTCGCCGCGTCATTCGGAAGTTGATTCACCGGGCCCATTCCTCCGAGGATCATCGAAGCCTCCAACAGTGAATCAATCCAATTGAATCTGCCGAGGATGTGATAACCCGCAATTCCAATCGATAGCGCAACCGCGATCAAGCTGAGAGCGATGCCGAGGGAAGCTCGAGGGAAGCTAGCAGCCGTCTGACGAAGATTGACGTTGGCGCGAGCGGATCGCTCCTTCGCTCAAAGCGCAGTGGCTTGGATTTATTGCTTCGCTTGCTCATTTGCTCATCCTGGAATCAGAGAGTTGCCGCAGGCTAAGCGCGCTAGAGTAACAACTTCAGTTGGGCGCACGTGTCAGAACCGCGAGCGGTAGCGACCGGTTACATTCAACCTATATGGAACTATCAGCGGGGACCGTGATCCGGTCGCTACCGCTCGCGGTTCTGACCACAAGATCCGACTGAAGTCCCAAGGCGACTTATCTTCGCGCCCGAGAGCCAGAGCGCGTTGTAGCCCGTTTATTCGAAAAGACCTGGTGCGCACCTCCGAATTGTGGCAGCAACACCTACACATTTTACATCGGTAAGAGCCGCCCGATTTTTGGAAAAGCCTTAGCATTCAGGACCCTTCGCACTTGCATTGGTCCAAAATCAAACTAGCGCTCTTGCAAGTGCCTGATCCCATTCGACTAACGTTGGGACAGTACTGATTTGTCATATATCATTTTCCATTTTCCATTTGCAGCCCGCGATTAGCAGCTAACTCTCGATGACAAATGAAAACTGTCAAATGACAAATGGAAAATGATCCGGTCGCTACCGCTCGCGGTTCTGACACACAAGATCCGACTGAAGTCGGTACTCTGAACACCATTTGCCAGGATGGCCCTCGTTACGGACAGCGTACTCGCAACGTTCGCGGCATAATTTGAAACGTTACCGGCAAACGGCCAACCACTTCGCCGTCAAGCTCGACGCGCACCTCTTCGTCTTTCTTAATGGGCCGCGCGACAACCTGCTGCGCCAGTTTATGCGTTACTTCATCCATGCGCAGATGAGTGCCGAAATAAAGCCGCGGAGCATTCGCCAGAATTCTGAAGGCGCTCGCGTCACCGATCGTAACTACATCGAAGTATCCATCATCCAGTTTCGCGTCCGGCGCGATCTTCATTCCGCCGCCATAGTAGCGTGCGTTGGCAACGGCCAATTCGGCGATACGCAGTCGTCGTTCGGCCTGCTCGTCGATTTGCAAAATGATTTCAGTCGGAGAAGTCGCCAAGGTTGTCTGCACCGTGGCGGCGGCGTAAGAGAGTTTGCTACTCAGCTTGCGTGGCGCAAAACCGGGAATCCACTTCTTAGCTTCACCGCTGGCGGTGCGACTCAGCACCTCTGTGCTCATACCAAGGCTGGCGACGTTAATAAAGAATCTCGTCTCGCGCTCACCACTGTCATTTACAAATGTAACGCGACCGGCGTCGATCACGCGCGTGCGTCCATCATGCAGCGCGCGTGCCGCCTCGGTGATGGTTGTCGGCATGTTAAGCGTGCGGCGAAAATCGCTGCCGGTACCACCGGGTAAGATTCCCAGCTCGACTTGCTCGTTCGATTCGAGAATTCCGTTTGCGACTTCCGAGATTGTGCCGTCGCCGCCGCAGGCGATAATCAGCTTCGTTCCCTGCCTTGCAGCTTCGTTGGCAAGCTTACGTCCATGACCGATCGCTTCCGTGAAGGCAACTGAGAACGGACCGAAGTGCGTGCGCAGATCACTGGCGATCTTGGGCCAGTTCTCCTTCGTCGCGCCATCGGCGGAGGCGGGATTAACTATTACCAGGGGCAAGGTCATTCGTAGAATTTAGGCTTAACCGCAGAGGCCGCGGAGGTTCTCGCAGAGGGCGCTGAGACAAGACTCTGCGTACCTCGGCGAAAACCTCTGCCTCCTCTGCGGTTAATCGCTTTCACTTTCATAGAGAACCCGATCAGCTTCACCGAGTTCCGCAATCTTGCTCATCACAAACTCGCCAATCTCTTTGTATGTGCGCACATGATCTTTCTTTTTCATGAACTTTGATAAGTCAAGCTGCTGTCCAAAATGAATTCGAACTTTATCGCCGCCGAACCAGTTTCCCAAAACCTGTCCAGGCAAATTGTTTCCCAGTCCAGCGATAAAAATCGGAACAACTTGCGGATTAGCATCCTTTATCAGTTTCCCTACGCCTGGCTGAGGCCGAAGGAACGAGTACGGATCGTCGCTCTTGTTGCGCGTGCCTTCGGGATGAAAGCCGATGACGTTGCCCGCGCCTTCACTACAGAGTTGCGCGAGTCTCCGCATGGAATACTTATCAAACGCGCGCTTCTCAGGCATCGGATTTTTTCCCGTTACAAAAAACGGCGGATACATCGACCACCATCCCATCAACAGATTGACGAACATGCCGGCGATTGACTGATAGTAAAAACGTCCGCGCACCGGAAAGAAGAGCTGCTTGCGCCACTTGGTCTGGCGAAACAAAACTGTCGAAACCGTGTAGAGATCAAAGAACGATCGATGATTAGCCGCTAGCAGAATCGGACGATCGTGATCGACGGCTTCGATGTTTTCGAGGCCGTAAACACGCATCAGATTGTAGGACGAAAGATGAATCCAGCCCGCGCCGAAAACGCTTTGGCACCAAGTCCAGAATCGCTTCCATTGACCTTGATTCATGCGATGCGTGAAGCGGAAAGCGAAGCGCTCGAAGCGGGACAGGGCCGCGAGTTCTTCGGCCGTTGGTTCGAGAGGCTTGCGGGTCCGCAACGAAGGGGAAAGTTGGGATGACTCAATTAATAACGATGGCGTCGCTTCGTTGCCCGATGTATGGAAAGCTGCTGGGCTTCCGCCAGTTGTTTCTTTTGAATCTTGCAAGTGGCTACTCTGCATTAGTGGAGCGCAGCCGTGACAAAGCTTGCGCCGGCGTTACGATCTCCGCCGGAAGATTGGTGACTGTTTGAAGAAACTCGTCATCAATAAGATTCAGATGCAGTTCCTTGATTACTTGTAGTGGCACAAGTACCAGAAAGGAACCGATCTCGTCGAGCACCCTTGCGGATTCGGGAAAGTTCTCGTCACGTCGCAGCCCAAATATCCATACATTGGTGTCAATTAACCAGCGCTCAATTGGGGTAGTCACGTTCGGCTACCTCTTCACGGATGCGACGAAGTTCGGCCCAAACTTCTTCGGCAGGAATATCAAGCCGACCTTCACGACCAAGCCGCGCCCGGTATTTGTCAGCCAAATCGGCCAGTCCTTTTTGAAGGTTGAGTTGCGCCACTTTATTGATAAGCGCTTCCTGCTCCGAATGAGGAAGCGCAGTGATTGCCTTCGCAAGTTCATCAACTGTCTGCATCTTCACCTCCAGGTCGCGGCAGAACCATCTTCACGTGTCTCTGCCCTTCCAAGGGCACAAATCAACTCCCAGAGTTTCTCACCCCTTTCGGGAAACGCTTGCATTCGCCTAATTGTTTCCTCAGGCGTGTTCTCCATGGCAATTGGATGTCTTGGATACTTTTTCTGAGTGGCAGACGCATGCTGTTTTTCACGGTTCTTGGCTTCCACCGCTTTGTCGCTCGTGGCTTGAATAATACTTCCTTCCGCCTGTCTTCAAGAAGCCCGACTCATTCAATCGAAAAGTACCGTGCCTCCGGATGATGAATAATGATCGCCGAAGTCGACTGCTCGGGATCGAGTTGAAATTCCTCAGTTAATTCGACATCGATCCGCGAAGGTTCAAGTAATTCGAAAAGCTTCTCCTGGTCTTCGAGATTCGGGCACGCCGGATAACCGAAGCTGAAGCGCGAGCCCTGATAGCCCTGACGAAATAGCTCATTAAGATTTTTCGCGTCGTGATCGGCGATCTCGAGCTCTTGACGGATCCGCTTGTGCCACAACTCAGCCAGCGCTTCGGCGCTTTCGACACTCAGACCATGAAAATAAAGATAGTCGGCATAGTTGTCGCTCTTGAAAAGCTCCTGTGAATATTCGCTGGCGCGGCGGCCCATGGTCACGAGATGAAACGCGACGACATCCACCCGGCCTGAATCAACCGACGCGAAGTAATCAGCCAAACACAGACGCTTGCCCGACGGTTGGCGCGGAAAGGTGAAGCGAACCCGCTCCGTCTCAGCGTCGTTATCGTAAACAATCAAGTCGTTTCCGAATGATTGGCAATGGAAATAACCATAGACGACGCGCGGCACGAGCAATCCGTCGCGCTCGCTGCGGTCCTTCAGTTCTTCAAAAACTGGACGCACATGCTCAGCGACGAAAGCCCTATACTCTTCGGCGGAGGTTCGTCCCTGCTTGAACTGCCATTGCCCTTTGAACAGCGCGGTCTCGTTGATAAAGGAGAAGACATCCGCCAGCGGAATGTCATGGACCACGCGCGAGCCAAAGAACGGCGGCGCGGGAATCGGCACCTCGCTGCGAACATCGGAGCGTACGGTGTGCGTCGTGTCGCCTGAAATCTTTGTGGCGCCGCGTGGTCTCAGCGATTTGCGCACGCCGAGCTTTGCTTCTTCAGCCACTAACTCTTCTTCTTCGGTGGCGTTACCGTTTCCGCCGATCGAAGCGACCGCCGCTTTCGCTTCTGCTTCGCCGGTATGGCCATCATGGGACATCAATTTGTCCATCGTGTGGAGACCGGCAAATGCATCGCGGGCGTAGAAGAGCGTGCCCTTGTAAAGCGATTTTAGATCGTCATCGACATAGCGACGAGTTAGTGCAGCTCCGCCGAGGACGACCGGGACGCCGATGCCCCGCTCGTTCATTACTTCGAGATTCTCTTTCATGATGAGCGTCGACTTCACCAACAGTCCGCTCATGCCGACGGCATCGGCTCGGTGCTCTTCATACGCGCTGAGAATCGCGTCAATCGTCTGCTTGATGCCGAGATTGATAACGCGATACCCGTTGTTCGTGAGAATGATATCGACGAGATTCTTACCAATGTCGTGCACGTCGCCTTTGACCGTCGCCAGCACCATCGTGCCTTTCGAAGTCGCGCCGCCTTTCTTCTCCATGAACGGTTCGAGGAAACGCACGGCGGCTTTCATCGCTTCGGCCGATTGCAAAACGAACGGAAGCTGCATCTGGCCACTGCCGAAAAGATCGCCGACGACTTTCATGCCCTCAAGCAGGATGTGGTTGATGATGTCGAGCGCCGAATAGTTTTCGAGCGCCAGCTTTAGATTATCTTCGAGTCCAATCTTTTCCCCATCGATGATGTGATACTTCAGACGCTCTTCGACGGTCTCGCCGCGCGCTTCTTTCTTTTTCGATTTAGTGGTGACCCCTTCGAATAATTTGGTGAACTCGCCTAACGGATCGTAAGTGCAAACGTCACCGTCGAATTCGCGCCGATCGTAAATGAGATCTAGCGCGACTTTCAGTTGGCGCTCTTGGATGCGGTTGAGCGGCTCGATCTTGCTGGCATTAACAATCGCTGAATCAAGGCCCGCCGCCACCGCCTCATGTAAGAAAACCGAGTTAAGAACAATTCGCGAAGCCGGATTGAGGCCAAACGAAATATTCGAGACGCCGAGAATCGTGAAGACTCCCTGGAGTTCGTGCTTGATTCGCCGAATCCCTTCGATTGTTTCAAGCGCATTGCGACGATCCTCTTCGATGCCGGTGGAAATCGGCAGTGCCAACGCGTCGAAGAAAATGTCGTCCGCCGGAAGGCCGTATTTCTCCGTCGCCTGATCGTAGGCGCGTTTCGCGATATTGAATTTTCCTTCGGCGGTGCGCGCCATTCCCTCTTCGTCGATCGTCCCGATAACCACGCTGGCGCCGTATTTCTTTGCCAACTCAAGCACCTTCGCAAAGCGCGGCTCGCCATCTTCGTAGTTCGTTGAATTCAGAATGCACTTGCCGCCCGCGTGTTGCAGTCCAGCTTCCATCTTCTGCCATTCCGTCGAATCGAACATCAAAGGAATTTTGACGTTCGTTACCAGGCGCGAGGCCAGCGCGTGCATATCTTTCTCACCGTCGCGTCCAACGAAATCAACATTCACGTCAAGGACGTGCGCGCCTTCGCGCTCCTGTTCGCGCGCGAGCGAGACCAAGCCGTCCCAGTCTTCGGCGTTGAGCAGGTCGCGCATTTTCTTTGAGCCGCTTGCGTTGACGCGTTCGCCGACGATCAGAAACGATGTGTCCTGGCGATAAGGCTGCTGAATGAAGATCGAAGAACTCGCGGGCGTGCGCTGCACTTCGCGCTTTAGGGGCGGGAGATCTTTGACTCCTTCGACAACGGCTTGCAAATGCGCGGGTGTAGTGCCGCAGCAACCGCCCACGATATTGACGCCCAAGTCGCGCGCGAAGTGCTGCAACTCTTTCGCCAGCGACGCGGGCGTCTCTTTGAATACTGCGTGTCCGCCCACGTTTTCGGGAATGCCCGCATTGGGAATCACGGAGACCGCGCGTGACCAGTTCTGGCAAAGATATCGAACGTTATCTGCCATCTGCTGCGGACCAGTGGCGCAATTCATCCCGATCACATCGATCGGGAAGGGTTCCAAAGCAGTGAGCGCCGCGCCGATCTCGGTCCCCATCAGCATCGTCCCGAAGGCTTCGATGGTCACCTGCGCGATGACGGGCACACGTCGCTTCGATGATTCGAATTCTTCGAAGATGGCCGCGAGCGCGGCTTTCGTTTGCAAAATATCCTGACACGTTTCGACGATCAGCAAATCCGCGCCACCATCGAGCAAACCGCGCGCTTGCTCGCGATAAGACGCCTTCATATCGAGAAATGAAATATGACCCAGCGTCGGCAGCTTTGTAGTTGGTCCCATCGAGCCCGCGACCCAACGCGGCTTTTCTTTCGTTGAAAAATCGGCGGCGACTCGCTTCGCCAGTTGGGCGGCCTTCACGTTCAATTCGTAGGCCAGGTGAGCGATTTGATATTCAGCGAGCACGATCGATGTACTGCCGAATGAATCTGTTTCCACCACATCGCAACCAACTTCGAGAAATCCGGCGTGAACTCTTTCAACTGCTTCCGGCGTACTAATCAAAAGATGTTCCGGACACCCTTCGAATTGCGGGCCACCGTAGTCATCGACGGACAAGTCCTGCGCGTGCAGATTCGTGCCCATCGCGCCATCAAAGACGACGATGCGGTCACTTAATGTCTCAAGAAAGCTCTTTGACATGCCAGTCAGAGTAAAAACCAATCACAAATCCGAAATCCAAAATCGCAAATCACAAAAAGCCCCGCGCTGCTAACAACGCGGGGCCTTTCAGATCAAACCTTTTTAGAGCAGCGGTTGAAAGACGGGCCGAGCTGTTTAGCGGATTATTTTACGTGGCCGCAAGTCGCCTTAACTCACCACGTTTTGTCACGGCCTATTGAAACACTCAATCGGCGGGCTGTCAACGGGCGGCTGCGCTACCAGAATTCCTTCATATCTAAGACGAAACCCTTGAGTTCCGGTTCACCACTAACGCTTTCAGGCTCGTCCAGGATCTCAACTTCATGGTGCTGCCGATAGACATAAACTCGCCGTTCAAAAGGATCGATCAAAAGGCCCAACTGGGCGCCGTCGTTCATGTACTCTGCCATCTTTTCTTTCAAATCATGCAGCCGATCGCCAGGCGACCGCAGTTCAA
>QHXG01000055.1:19563-19984 GCA_003222845.1 Acidobacteriota bacterium
AAATCCTGCGGAAGAGTCAAAGGCTACACCGCTGCCGTCTCTCTCGGACCACTCGCCGACCCTCACTGCCAGAGTCGAATTACGCAATCCAGTCTTTGACCCGGTCGGCGGCATGACTATGAGTTCTCCTTCCGCGGTGAGTTCCAGGCGAAGTTCAGGATTGTCACGGCACAACGCTTGGAACTGCTCGGGTGATACTCTGATACTGCTGAAATCGACCGTGAGAAACGGTTCGATTGGCAGCGGGCGCGTTTGGATTAACTGTGACATGCCGACACTTCGGTGTTGATCTTAGTCTTAACCGGGACGAAACTCAAAGAAAGCTCGAAACGCAATTTCCTATTTACCATTTACGGTTTACCATTTACCATCTCATTTCATGCGTCGTGCAATCTATCCTGGTTCATTCGATCCCGTTACC
>QHXG01000590.1 GCA_003222845.1 Acidobacteriota bacterium
TCCTGAAGGAGGCTTGGGAATTAATGGCTTTCAGTTCCCCAGGCGTGAACGCCTGGGCTAGAGAAAAGAGTTTTTCAGTAGCCTACTAAGTGATTTCCATCAGTGACTCAGCCGCAGCATAACGACACCGTGTGGGGGAACGGTTATTGAGGACTGCGGTCCCGGCCATTCGATATCCTGGTGCAGCCACAGATCGCGCACGCGCCATTTTCCGGTGATGCCGATGTCGCTCCATTTCAGAGTGACTTTCGCTTCAGCGGTTGCGCGATTGAATACACCCATGGCGAACGCGCCGCCGGCGAGCGGCCGAGACCAGATCTCCTGATCGCCGGACTTCCAAACCTGCTTGCCTTGCTTGCCATCTTTGTCCTGATCCACAGCAATTACGTCATGGTTCGTGAGAATTGCCAGAATCTCCGGACTCATGTTGCGTAGATCGTTTCCGGCCAACAGTGGCGCCGCCAGCATGGACCAGAGGCTCATGTGCGTTTTGTATTCAGTCTCAGTCATGGCGCCATTGCCGATCTCCAGCATGTCGGGATCGTTCCAATGACCTGGCTTGGCCCACGGCGCGAGTTCGTTTTGGCCAAACCCGATTCGTGACATCGAGTCCCAGGCATCGCGAATGTCGCCTGTGGTGCGCCAAAGATTTCCCCCGACATCGGCGCCCCATTTCCAAACGTCCAGCCGCCCATACTGGCAGAGGCTGTAGACGATAGGCCGTTTCGTCTTCAGCAGCGCGTCGCCCATGATTTGATAGATCGCCGGCATTTCCTCATCGGTGTAAAGCGTGCGCGCACCGCACCAGTCATACTTCAGATAATCGATTCCCCACGCCGCGTAGGTGCGCGCGTCCTGTTCCTCGTGACCGTAGCTGCCTTCGTAGCCGGCGCACGTGTTGGGGCCCGGCGAAGAATAAATTCCCAATTTCAGCCCTTTGCTGTGCACGTAGTCGGCGAGCGCCTTCATGTCAGGAAATTTCTTGTTGGTTTGAATGTTTCCCTTGGCGTCACGGCCGGCTTCCCATGTGTCATCGATATTGATGTAGAGGTATCCAGCCGCTTTCATGCCGTTGTTGGCCATCGCATCGCCGATGCTTCGAACCGTCGCATCATCGATGCGGCTCGCGAATTTATTCCAACTATTCCAACCCATCGGCGGCGTGCGTGCGAGGCCGTTGTCCGGAACCTTGCGCAAGGCCGGCAGAGGATTGCGCGGCGGCAGCGCGCCTTCGCCCGCGGGCGCACGCACCGCTACCATTTCCGTCGGCTTGTCGGTCGGTCGACGCCGGGTCGAAATGTGTAACTCGCCGCCTACCAACTTCCCTTCATATTGAACTTTGCGTTCGCTCTTGCCGTCCATCATCGATCCGGTGATCGCAAATCCCTCGGGGCCGCCAGTGCTCTCGGCGATGCGATAGTAGAACTGCGTGACGCGAATCGTACCCGTGATGCGCGCGCCTTCCTGTTTCAGATTGAGATAAGTCGTGCGGAAGGTGCCGTCGCTGTTTGGGGTTCGCACCGCCCAGTTTCCGTTTAGCGGTTCCGTCGGAGATTGCTGCGCGGTCACCAGAGCGACGACGAGAGTCGCAGGCAGGAATAACGAAATAGTCAGGGCGACAGCAAATTGAAAATGTTGACCATGGTGATGTCTAGCATGCATCAGAATGTGTCCTCCATCGAATGTTGAATACCAGTACTTATGATCTCCAGGCCCCAGACTCTCTGTGCGTTTGCAACCAAAGATCGCGAACCGAACCAGCTTTGAGCATCTTGGTGACGTAAACAATCTGCCCCGTGTGGGTCGCGAGATGAATAGCTACACCAAAAAGGTCTTCGAAGACATTTCTCTGTGGTGGAATTGCTCAAGAGAACGCTCACCACAGAGGCGCAGAGATCCCACAGAGGGTCACAGAGACGAATTCTCCGGCATACTCCTAGGAAGTCTTCAGTTCACGAATCGCTCGGCCGGCGGCGCGCAGGTTTGCGAGTTTCATCTCTGAATATTTCCGCGATAGCAACACGCCATGCGCGCCTCCCTGAAACGCAGCCTTCACCGCCTGGTACACATCGTCGGGCTGCGTCTTCTTATCGTTTGCTCCGGTGGGAATGTCAATGTCGATGCCCGGCCAGATCTTCACGTGCGGCGCCACGCCGGCAAGCGCGCGTTTCGTTTCGCGGAGCACGTAGTCGGCCGATAATCCTTCTTTCGGAATGCGGTCAAGAGACTGTTCGTGATACTGCTGCACTCCGTAAGTGAAATCAAGAACCTGTCCCGGCGCCAAATCGGCAAACAAGGTCGTATGAACATTGCGCACATACTGAGCCAGTCGCGGACCTCCGCAGTTGTTATACATCACGACTTTGAGAAAGTCGGAGTACTTGCTGAACTCGGCGTAGTCCTGCTCGGCTCGATAGAAAGGCGAAAACGAATTGTTGTGCCAGATGTGCCAGCCTATGCCCTTCGCGGGCGCAATGCGATGGGCCAACGCATACATCGCGCGATACGTGTCGTTGAGTCCTTCGTTCCACAGTTGTTCCCATGAAAGCAACTCCG
>QHXG01000597.1:0-3328 GCA_003222845.1 Acidobacteriota bacterium
AAGCTACCGGAACATTGAAAGGTTATCGTCAAGGTGCACCCGATCTTGTCGTCGAGGTCCTGAGCCCGAGTGACACAATGAAAAAAGTCGAAGCAAAAGTCGCTCAATGGCTTGAAGCGGGCGCGCGCATGGTCTGGGTAGTAAGTCCAAAGTTGCGCACGGTAACCGTCTATCGCTCGCTGACCAACATCGTCGTCCTTACCGAGAAGGATACGCTTGACGGTGGCGATGTCGTTCCGGGTTTTCAGATTCGCGTCGCAGAGATTTTTCCATGATGACGTTTGTCGCTTTTACCATTGATTCGCCATCGCTCATCGAGCTTTACGCCGAAGGGCAACGCTATTTAGAGGCTGTCCAGAAAGGCAGCAGTAATCACTTCGAGGAACAATTATGAGTACACAAGGTAACGGTTCAGGCGGTAACGGACACAAATCGATCGTCGAAACGACAGTCTCGGCGGAAAGCGAAGGCGGCGCGTCGATGTTTCATGTAGCGCCACCGCCGGGACAATTGAACAAGAAAGACTTCATGTCGAACCAGGAAGTGCGCTGGTGCCCGGGCTGCGGCGACTACGCGATCCTCAACAACGTGCAAAAGGTTATGCCGGACCTGGGCATTCCGCGCGAAAAGGTGGTTTTTGTTTCCGGCATTGGCTGCTCGTCGCGATTTCCTTACTACATGAACACTTACGGCTTTCACAGCATCCACGGACGCGCGCCGGCGATTGCGACGGGAATCAAATCCGCCAATCCCGAACTCAGCGTCTGGGTGATTACGGGCGACGGCGACGCGCTGTCAATTGGCGGCAATCATTTCATGCACGTGCTGCGGCGCAACCTGGACATCAACTACATTCTTTTCAACAACCGCATTTATGGTTTGACGAAAGGACAGTACAGTCCAACCTCAGTCTTCGGGCAGCGAACGAAGTCGACGCCGATGGGCGTGATTGATTATCCGGTGAATCCTTTATCGCTGGCGATCGCCAGTGAGGCCACCTTCGTCGCGCGCTCGATCGACATCGATGTGAAGCATCTCGGCGCCGTGGTCGAAGCCGCGGCGAAACACAAAGGCGTGTCCTTCATAGAGGTCTATCAGAACTGCAACATCTTCAACGATGGCGCCTTCGATTATTTTGCCGAGCGCAGCGTACGCCAGGACAAGGTCCTCTACCTGGAACACGGCAAGCCGATGATCTTCGGCAAAGATCGAAATAAAGGCATTCGCATGAACGGTGCGCATCCTGAAGTGGTTACCATCGGCGAAAACGGAATTACCGAAGCAGATATTCTGATTCACGATCTTAACCTTCAGGATCCGTCCGTAGCATTCATGCTGGCGCGTATGGAGCAGCCGGACTTTCCGCAACCCGTCGGTATCTTTCGCGCGGTGGAGCGCCCCAGTTATGACCAGATGATGACCGATCAGATCGAGACTGCAATCTCAAAGTCCGGTCCCGGCACTTTGGAAAAGTTGATTTACAGCGGCGACATGTGGACGGTGGAATGAGGATATTGCCGATTTTCGATTGCCAATTGCCGATTTAATACTTGGCTTTGGCAGTCCAATCGGCAATCGGAAATTGGAAATTGGCAATCGACAATGATTTGTCCTTCTTGCGGTTACGACAATATTGAAGGCGTCGATCGCTGCGAAGAGTGCGTGACGCCTCTGCTCAGCCTCGACGTGCCCCGCGCTGAAGCGACTGCGGGCCTGGCGCGTTCGGTAATGGAAGACGATCTCCGTCAGATCGAACAGGAGTTTCTCGGCGTCTCTCCCGACACTCCGGCGATCGAAGTGATCAGGAAAATGAAAGAGACGCGCCTTGGCTGTGCACTGGTTTTGGAAGACGGAAAGCTCGTCGGCATCTTTACCGAGCGCGACGTCCTCAACAAACTGACCGGCAAGAAAGCAACTACCGACACGACCGCCGTCAAAGATTTGATGAGCGCGAACCCGGAAACCCTGCACGAAACCGACTCGGTCGCCACCGCTCTAAACAAAATGTCTATGGGCCGCTATCGCCACATCCCGGTGCGAAAATCCGACGGCGCCTACAGCGTCACCTCCATCAAACACGTCCTCAAATACATTGCGAAAGCAAACTGGTAGCTGTGACCGCGCGGCCCCTGACGACTCGCTCGTGTATTCGATTCGATGAAGAAACACATTCTCCTCTATGGCCTCTGTGGCGGAGTCCTGATTGTCGTCCTCAAGCTGATTGAATATAGGTTCCTGGTCATCGAGCACTCAGTAGAGATTTACGGCGGACTGATCGCTTTGTTTTTCTCGGTGGTCGGCATCTGGCTGGGACTTAAACTGACAAAGAACAAAGAAACGATCGTGGTCCGGGAAGTTTCCGTTCCCAGTTCAGGACCCTTTGTTCGCAACGAAACTCGCCAGCGTGAATTGGGGATCACCGCGCGCGAACTGGAAATACTCGGACTGATTGCGCAGGGCCTCAGCAATCGCGAGATCGCCGAAAAACTTTTCGTCAGTGAAAATACTGTGAAGACACATTCCAGCCGACTGTTCGAGAAACTCAGCGCTAAGCGCAGAACTCAGGCCGCGCAGCTAGGGAAAGAGTTCGGTCTGATTCCTTAAGTCAGCCACAGAGCGGGTACGCACGCCTCCGGCGTGCTGTCTCGCACGGTGAAGTGGCGTTTCGGATAACAGCACGCCGGAGGCGTGCGTACCCACGAAAGTATGATTTGCGGCTTCGCGCGGCAAATTCACCCTAAAGTATGACGACAAACGAAATCGATTCCGACTATCTTCTCGCCGCTGTGAAAACTTTTCTGTCAGGAGAAATGAATCGATGAAAAAGACAGTGTTGACCTTCGGGCTGATTTCCGGCGCCCTGATGGCGCTAATGATGTTCGGCACGATGCTGTTCATCAAGAGGATTGGCTTCGACAAAGGCGAAATCGTCGGCTACACGGGCATCGTGCTGGCTTTCCTGCTGATCTTCTTTGGGATTCGCTCTTATCGCGAAAACATTGGCGGCGGGACGATTAGTTTTGGACGCGCCTTCGCGGTCGGCATTCTGATCGCGCTCATCTCGTCCGTCTGCTACGTAATCGCGTGGGAGATTATCTATTTCAATTTCGCGCACGACTTTGCCGATAAATATGCCGCGCACATGGTTGAGCAGGTCAGGACCTCAGGCGCCAGCGCAGAAAAAATTCAGGCCCAACTTCAGCAGATGAAAAAGTTCAAGGAGATGTACGAGAACCCATTCTTCAACGCCGCGATTACCTTCACCGAGCCTTTTCCCGTCGGCTTAATCATCACGCTAGTCTCCGCCGCAATTCTCCGGAAGAAGCCA
>QHXG01000597.1:3351-3686 GCA_003222845.1 Acidobacteriota bacterium
GTCATGCTTCAGCGGGGCAATAGTCCGACCGTCGGGAAGGATGAAATGAGTTCGAACGGTTGAGTTCAGGTGGCCGCGCAGAGTTGCGACAACCTGAGAAAAAAGACTTGATGAAGGACACGCAATCTTGGCTTAACTGCAACCAATTGTTGTTGGTCGGCCCGGCAGCACTATACGCGAGATAATCGCTTGGTTCCGATGTCGTCCGAAAGCGCAGTGCGTAGCGCGCTTCCCGCTGCCACTGTGGCATCAAGCCGCACCTTGTCAATCTCCCGGTCAGGTTGGGCAGCGAGGTTAGGATCATCAAGTAGGGGCTGCATGACTTCCTTCCATTT
>QHXG01000598.1:0-384 GCA_003222845.1 Acidobacteriota bacterium
AGATCCCGAACCAGCGCCTGGCCGACGAAGCCAGTACCGCCGGTAACAAAAATCCTTTTCGCTTCAAGTTCGCCCATTTGCTAATGCCATCCGATAAAATCCCCAGACCTCGCGCGCAAAATTCTGATAGCTGAGATGCGCTACCGTGATGGGCGCTTTCTGGCTCATCTTTTCTAAGAGATTGCGATCGGCCGCCAAGAGACGCAGATAATCCTTCAAGTCCTTGGCGGATCTGCTCTCAACTACGAAACCGTTCTCACCGTCTTTGATTAGTTCAGAGGCCCCAGCTTGCCTGGTTGCAATTACCGGCCTTCCTGAAGCCAAAGCCTGCGGCACCACCAACCCATAGCCATCTTCCAATGCGGGATGCACGATGACACTCGC
>QHXG01000598.1:419-3268 GCA_003222845.1 Acidobacteriota bacterium
ATGTTGCTGTTTCGACGAAGGAAGTCTCTTAACAAGTAGCTGGACCAGCGGTCTCCCGTAGCTCCAATGATAACCAGCTCCGAGTTCGGTATCTTTGCCTCCTCGAAGGCCTGCAGCAAGTAATGAATTCCTTTGCGCGGCTCAATAGTCGCTACGGCTAATACCCTGAACACATCGTCTCGTTTGTGGCTGGGATGAAAGTGATCGAAATTAACGGCAGGGCGAATCACCCGAAGTTTTCGGTCGGCTATGCCTCGTTCGACGAAGGTTCTTTTGGCCCACTCGGAATTGACTCGAATCAGATCGGATAATTCGATTTCACGCAAGACGCGCTCGCGCATGCGCGGATGAAATGAATGGAAGCCATTGAAACCGATCCTTCGATGCTCTTCTTCGAGGGTTTCGATCAGATTATCAATATGGGTATTGAGACAGGTCAGCAGAAGCCGCGAATTGCGTTGCTTCAGTTGTAGAAAGGTAAAGTAACACTGCCCCGTAACTCCGTCGAAAAGGGCCGCGCCGTTAGCTTGGGCTGCCACCAATTTATCGAAGTTAATGTCGGACAGTAGCGCGAGCCATCCGCGACGCCGGCGTAACCATGGCGTCCTCCGAAGCAGATCGAATTGCGCGCGTTGTGAAAGACCAACAAACGGAAGATTGACACATTCGGCATGGTTCGCCTTCGAATGACGGCTATAAACGCGCGCCTTTGGCAATAGGTCCAACGAAAAGACCATCTGACGAAGAAATTCTCCTTGCCCGCCGATCCCGTACGAGGCATTTCCGGCGAAGCAGATAATTCCGTCACCTAATGATTCAAGAGATTCTGCCGTAATCATCTTCAAGACCGGCGCGAGGCCAGGAGAACCTCAGGTACTGACGGCGACGCTTAGGGCCTTGCGAACTACCAATATGACGTTTGTCGAAAGGGTCGGCCGATGGCAGGCCAGGCGGTCGATAAACTTTATCAAGCGCGTTCGCCAACTACCCTCCAAACCTTGGAGGTGGCTGGTGCCATGGACAGCCTGGAGTTCGAATTCGTGGCTCTGCAGGAAGTGGATCCACTCGCTCACGACATTCACTCTAATATGATTGTTATCTATCAACTGATCTTTACAGATCGTGCTTGACGGGCCTGGATAACATCTGGGCACGAGACCACGCAATAAGCGAAAGCGGTTGTACCAGGACGCTAAATTCGGCGTAGAAAGAATCAAGTGCCCGCCGGGCTTAAGAATATGACGAGCTTCTTCAGCAAAATGATCTGTATCCACTAGATGCTCGATAATCTCACCGGCAATAAGCAGATCGTATGTATTATTCGGCATCGGACACTGCTCGCCGTCCGCATCCCAATAGAAGCCTTTGAACCCTTTGGCGCGTACTGCGTCCAGAGAGATCTTACTGATATCGAAAGCGTGTAACTCTTTGATTCCGGTTGCCGCGTATAGAGCCGTGGCCATGCCGTTTAGGCAGCCGAGATCGGCGCCTACTTCCTTATTAGGGATTGTCCGCAAGATTGAACAAATCTTTTCAACGCGAAAACGCTGCCATTCAAATTCAGCCAGCTCGTCCCGCTCCTCAAAGGCGCTGATGTTAACCTGCCTGTGAGATACCATCTTGGCGGTATTCTTCGAAATCATATTGTCCTGATGATTTTTAGATCGCGGCCAGCACTCAAACACCGAACGGCATGGCACGAAGAAAACAAACTTCCCTCTGCTCGGTCCTTCACGCTATCTATCGGAAGGCGTTTGTCCCTTAGGCTCAAACCGAACTCCCGAGTCGCAGAGCGCGCATCATTCTTGGTACTAGCGGAAAGAGTCGCGGGCGCACGTACATCCCGAGTGGGTAACGCAGCGTTAGAGGAAACATGGCCACAGCATAAGCGAGCGCACTGACCAGGGCAGTAAGAGAGATGAGCAGGACTGTGTTCGGAACCCACACTCTTGCCAATGTACCCGCTCCGAGCATGATGACTACAAAGCGCAAGAACCAAGGCGAGAGCGGCTTAATTAATTCCCAGAGGGACAGACCGCTCTCTCTCGCCAGCGCTGAAAGGTTCAAGGGTAAACTCACCAGACAGACGCCCACAATCATGCCGGTCGGCGCGCCGGCAATACCGTACAGCCACACGAGCGGGACCACCATCGCGATGCTTAGCAAACCATCCAGCAAAGCTGTCACACACAAACGTCGCTCATAGCCGAAACAGAAGAGGGTGTAGCCAACAGTCAAATTCCAGTGGCGCAACAACATGCTCAAGAGGATTAGCACTGTGAGCCAATACCCACCATACTGGATTGCGCCCACCCAGCGTCCGACAAAACCTTGATTAATAGGCAACACCACGCAGACTACTGCTCCGCTTAGCATCAGTGTCGCCTGAGCGATCGAGGTACATACTTCGGACAAGCGTGCCCGCGACTCACCCGCCTTTATCTGACTCAGCGCGGGGCCGGCGGCCGACATCAACATGTGTGGCTGATTCGCCAACACGCTAATCAGCTTGCCTGTGCACGCATAAGGGACGATTGCCGCCGGACCAAACAGCTTGCCGATGATCAACATGTCGGTGCCGGTCAAGAGCACCGCCGCGATTTGATTGGCGCTCACCCACAAACCCTGACTGAGCCGAACTCGCGCTCGTTCCCAAGTTAACTGCGGCAGACGTTTGGGTAGCACGTCCGGAAAGTGTCTCCGCAACCGATCCCATGACATCAGCGAGTTGATTAGTTGGAGGAAAAACCAACCGATTGCCAACGCGTAGAGTCCAGCCCCGGCCACGATCAACAGAATCGTGAGTGCCGTACTGGCAACGTAAGAAAAAAGTGCCACTCCGCCTTGAA
>QHXG01000598.1:3279-6486 GCA_003222845.1 Acidobacteriota bacterium
GGCCATGAAGAATGGCGGCGAAGATGCGAAGCGGAAAAGTAATTACAAATGCGATCAGGAGTAGACCGATTGGATTGCTTAAAGCCTTCCAATCGGCGGGGATCATTAGCCACGCGATAAAAGCGCCTAAGATGACGAAAGGGAGTTGGCCCAAAACCACGCGAACTGTTTCGCCGATTAGATTCGGCAAGTCAACAGCGTTCTGTATGCTGCCGGCTCGCCCAGTGGCGAACGCGACTTCACGCGGCAACACGGCCACGATGCCGATGTCGAGTAGTCCGAGATAAAACATGATCTGCGTGCCGACCAGCCATAAGCCGTAATCGTGCTGACCGATACGGAACAGGAGAAAAGGAACCAGCCACAAACCGATAACCATGGTGAGAATCTGTGTGGAGTAACCGAAACTGATTCCACTGAGAAAGCGGCGAGTGCGACTCATATTCTCCCCACTTGCACAGCCGAAGATCGTAAACGTGCACCTTGGGCCATAACGTTATTCTTCTCCGAGAGCACGGACTCGCTACGCTGAGCTGATCGGCGCGCCGCCACCCAACCTACGTTCAGCAACAAAAGACAAGTCTGAGGAATCGACGTTAAGAGACCTGTTCCGGCAAAACTGAGCCCGAGGTAGATCAAAGATACCACCCAGGCGAGACGCCTGCCGATGGACCACGGATCAGAGGGGAGGGGGCCTGGCTGCATGAGCAACCAGACAATGAAAGCAACCCATAGACCCAGCCCTACTAGTCCCAGTTCCAAAACGATGCGCCCAAATTCGTTCTCAATTCCTACAGGATTCCGGACGCTGGCGCTCAGAAAATAAGGAATATGCGTGCCCGATCCCAACCCGTTGCCAAAAGGAAAGGTGGCGGCCAACTCAAAAAAGCCCATATTAACGCTGCCGGCAATACGCTGTGTGACCATTTCGGTATCTCGCAATTCAGTAAACCGCTGCAGTCTTTGCTCGCCGGAGACTAACCACCCAATCGTTGCGAGTACGAGGATCCATCCGACAAGATGGCTGCCCTTTGTCCTTGTCGAAAAGATCGCGACGACCACCACGGCGGCTGCCCCGATAAAGTGTGATCTACTGGCAGCTAACAAGACTCCCAACAGGGAAGCAATCAACGCACTTATCAGCAACGACGTATGAAGGACTCGTCTGTTTGTTTGATGCAAGGCGCCTATCAGCAGCGGAAGACTCATCACCATCGTCCCCGCGTAAGCATGCGAGCCGATAAACGTGGACGGTATTCGATAAGCACTGTACCCGGCCACATCCTTGCTTGAATAAACTAACTCGCTGACTTGATTATGTGGAAAGAAGCTTTCGACACCGGTCGAGAACTCAGCCAGGCCAACAACAAAAGCGGCGAGATTTAGGATTGCTAGGAGAATCGCCGCGTCATATTTTTCTGTATCATCTAGACGGGCGCCAACGATTATGAATGGTAGTAGAAGAATATTTGCCCGAAGACCAAGCAAACGTACAGAGAAGTCCTGGTTTGGGATTATAAAGACTAATATAGGCCATGCGATCAGTAACTCCACCCAGGGCTTGATGCTTGCAACTCTATGTTCTTCCGCTAGAGACATCCGCCGCAGAAGTAAGGCAGCGTAGAACCCCAGAACTGCGGCATCAAAAAGAAAATGGGAGTAGGAGTCGGGAAAGTTAGCCCGCGTGATTCCGTACACGTAGCCGATCCCCAACAGGACGATCAAACCTTTGACGAGTGAACGCTGGCCTATTGAGAAGCAAAGCGCGGCAGCAATTGCACAAAGGTATAAGGACATCTATGCAGCCAACTTGATTTCTCGATGGAAGGCTTTCATGCTTCTTCGGTATAGAAGCATGTGCTGGAGATCAGCCATATCCTCACGAGATAGTCTAATGATACTTCGATATGCCAACTCTGTCTTATGACGATCGCGCTAAGTATATGTGACCATAAGCTAGCGTGAGTCTAAAGCGCGCTATTCTATCTATGCTGTGTAGAATATTTTTCTTAAAGCCATTCTGTGCGTCATCCAGCAAAGAATATGTTAATACTTGCGTGACATTCCATCCACACGCTGCAAGAAGATGCCGCCATTCCGTCAGCGTATTTACTCTGATATGGTTCAGATCAATAGCAGGATCGACCTTCGTATGACTTGAAACACCTGGGTAGGACCAGGGAGGTCTCCCTAAAAGCAATCGCAATCGGCTCAGCCAGAAGGCCAGATTCGGGGTACTAAGGATAAGATGTCCTTGCGGCACGCAAACCCGGCGTATTTCCTTGAGAAACCTTTCTGTATCAATCATGTGCTCGATGACGTCTAATGCGATTACGACGTCGAAAGTACCTTCCGTCGCCGGGCATGGTTCTGTATCTGCGTGCCAGACTTCAGCCTCTAACCCTCGTTCAATACATTTCTTCACTGCTTCGCCTGATAGATCATAACAAGTAATGTGCTCGACACCTGGCAGTTTCGCATAATCTGTCGCGGCGATGCCGGTAAAAGAACCGACTTCAGCGATGTGGGCACGCGGTGCCAAACCTCGAATTATCGCGCAGACTTTAGCGATTTTCGTTTTCTGATCCGCGATTAAGGCAGCTTCGGCCCCTGGATCCGCGGCCCTAAAATCAAAATCGCGCGCGTTTCTAAATTCGTGGGTCTCTGTCGAATTTGAGAGGGCCATGGTTTAAGGAATAGCAAAGACGCTGAGTCAGCCAGCGCGAGCATCTGGGCAGTATGTTCGAATCTTTCGGCTCTCGCCTATCGGCGCTGTCTCAACTCATAATGCAACATCACTGAGTCTCTTAGTCTCACTGGGGATATTAGCGCAACCTACCAACGTTTTATACCAGCGCTCCAGTTTTTCCGTCGCTCGCTTCGGGCTAAAGACAGTTGTCACTTTATTAAATGCCATGGCTCCGAGCTGGTCTCGCCTCTCGGCGTGGTCGCACAGAAAACGCATGGCCGCCGCGAGTTTATCCGGGCGTCGCGGCTGGACTAGTAAGCCGTCGATTCCATCCGCAATTATCTCTGCTGGCCCGCCTTCTGCAGAAGCAATAACGGGTTTGCGTTTGGCCATGGCCTCCAGGATTGTCATGCCAAATGCGTCTGGCTGGGTGCTGGCATGTACGAAGATGTCCAAGCCGTCAAAAGCACCTTGCTTGCTATCCACATGCCCGGTAAAAGACACGACATCATCGAGTT
>QHXG01000599.1:0-1072 GCA_003222845.1 Acidobacteriota bacterium
AGTTTTGTCTGATGAAGACGAAGGTATCGCAGAAGCTCTGAGGCGCGATGCAGACCTTGAGACGAATCCTGATCAAGTTATCTCTCTGGCACAGTTGGATTCCCAAATTCAGAACCGCCGTCGCTGATGCGTCTGGAATTCCATCAGCAGTTGCCGCTGACATCTCGCGCATCATGGATTACTACGAAGATGTTGCAGTACCGCAACTCGCCGATGAGTTCTATGGTGAACTGCGGTCATTCTTCCAAAAAGCAGCCGAAACTCCGGAAGCTTACGGCATTCGCGAGCGCGATCTCAGGCGCGTGAATCTCAAAAGATTTCCGTACCATTTCTTGTTTCGCATCGTCGGCGATCGAGTGCGAATATTGGTTGTTCGGCACGGCAGCAGGCGGACGTCGCTTGGACTTCATCGACGTTGACTGGTCCAGCCAACTAAAGAACAGCAACTAATCAAACTGAACGGCGTGACCGAATCCGAACTACTCAATCGAACGCAGCAATACGCTCGCGAATGGGGCGTCGTTGTTGAAGACATAATCGAGACTGAGAGTTCGGCGATCGCATTCGGCGATCGCGACAGCCAGGCGGTCGTTCTGAAAGTAATCAAGCAGCCAGGAGACGAGTGGCACTCGGGCGAAATCCTTAAGGCGTTTGCCGGCAACGGTGTCGTGCGAGTTTATGAGCAAACGCCGGGCGCAGTGCTCATCGAGCGTCTGAAGCCGGGCAATTCACTCGTCGAGATGGCGCTGAATGGCAAGGACGAGGAAGCAACCGATATTCTGGCCAATGTTATTCAGCAGATGTCTTCGATCGAATCATCAAAGTCTGCGCGTGAGTCATGGAAGGCATTTAAGACCGTACAGGATTGGGGCAAAGGGTTCGAGCGTTATATCGGAACTGGTGACGATCAAATTCCGATGGAACTGGTCGAAGCCGGTCACGACATGTTCTCGCAACTCTGCGCTTCGCAGCGATGGCCGAGGTTGCTCCACGGCGATCTCCAACACTACAACGTGCTGTCTGACTCGAGTCGCGGCTGGGTGGCCATCGATCCGAAAGGCGTCATTGGTGA
>QHXG01000599.1:1167-3516 GCA_003222845.1 Acidobacteriota bacterium
TTCGCTCAGGCTGTCTTGTCGGCGATTTGGGACATCGAAGATGGATTCGCGGTGAACCCGATGAATTCCTCTTTAAGGCTAGCTCAGATCATCCAACCAATGTTTGCGGCAGGCTGAGGTCCTTAGAAGTGAAACTCGATACGATCAAAGTCATTCTTACCGTCATCAGCGGTGTTTGCTGGACCGTGGTCTATATCGAAGGCATTCGCATTGGCTTCAGAGATAAGTCTTACGCGATTCCGTTTTACGCGCTGGCGTTGAATTTTGCCTGGGAACTCTTGCACACGATTTTCGGTTTCCGAGCGAACGGCGTCACCGTGCAGAATATTTTCAATGCCGTTTGGTTCACGTTCGATGTCGGTATTCTCTACACTTATTTCAAATACGGTCGGAAATATTTTTTGAAAAGACTCAATGACCCGTCCGCTGACGCGAATGGTACAGACAAGTCTGCGTTCGTCGCCTGGAGCGTTCTCGGTATTATTACGGCCCTGGCAGTGGAATATTCATTCATAAAAGAATTCGGCGTAGCCGTCGGCGCCGGCTATTCCGCTTTTCTACAAAATCTGCTGATGTCGATCTTATTCATTGGAATGTTTTTCAAACGCGGAGGAAGCGAAGGACAAAGTCTTTCCTTAGCAATTAACAAATGGATCGGCACGCTGGCGCCCACTATCCTGTATGGAATCTTGGGTGAAGGCGGTTTCCCGCACGGCAGTTTTCTGATTCTGGTCTCAGGAATTTGTTGCTCAGTCTTCGATCTGATCTACATTCGCCTGCTCACGAGGACGCAATGAATCGAAGCGCGGCAAATCGGTTAAGAAGCGCGCTTTTCTTATATCACCTGAGGAACAGGTCATTGAGTTCGCTGAATGGCGTCGCTTCGACAAAGGCAGTGAACGCACCATGTTCGCGAATTTCTTTCGCGGCGTTAATGAAACCACCCCAGGCGGCACGCGCTAAAGCTCCGCCGACTGAGATGCGACGCACTCCAAGATCAGCGAGTTGGGAGACTGTAAAATCGCAGTTATTAGTTGAGACAAGCACGTTAACTGGTTTTGGCGAAACTGTCTTTACGATCGTGCTAATTTCTTCGGGCTTGCTCACGCCCGGCGCGTAGAGACAATCGGCGCCGGCGTCTGCGAAGGCGACCAGTCGATCAAGAGATGTGCGAAGCGGATCAGAATCTCCAACCAGCCACGCTTCACACCGCACAGTGAGAACTACTTGAATACCTGAGGCATCGATGGCCGCCCGCGCGGCTTTGACGCGTTCGACGGCCAAACCAGAATCGTAAAGTGGCTGGTCATGCCTTCCGGTTGAGTCCTCTATCGATAATCCAGCGACGCCGGTAGCGATGCAAAGGGCGACGTTCTCGGCCACGCTTTCGGGCTCATCCGCATAGCCATTCTGGAAGTCGGCGTTGACGGGCAGAGATGTTGCCGCCGCGATCTCGCGGAAATGTTCAAGCGTCATGTCGAGCGAAACCGCCGCAGGTCCATCAGCTATTCCCTTTGAAAACGCGAAGCCGGCGGACGTGGTGGCCAGCGCCTTGAAGCCAAGATGTTGAAGATAAACCGCCGACCCCACGTCCCAGGGGTTCGGCAGGACAAAACATCCTGACTCGTGCAGCGCGCGAAACGCTTCGATTGCGGATGGTTGCTTGATCATGGAGGAATCGTACTCTGGCCGAATCTCCGCTACCAAGTCCCCGAAGAAGCGAATCGCTCTTTAATCAATACCATCGACAGGCTATCATCTGTCTTTCGATGAGAATCCTTGAGACAGATCGACTAGTGTTACGTTGGCTCGCCGTTGAAGATGCGGAGTTTATTTTCGATCTCCTTAATCAGCCTTCGTTCCTGCAATTCATCGGCAACAAAGGAGTGCGGACGATCGACGACGCGCGGAATTACATTTTGACCGGACCGATAGCCAGTTATCGCCGATTTGGCTTCGGGCTTTACTTGACTGAATTGAAACCAACGCAGGCGCCAATCGGAATCTGCGGATTGTTGAAGCGGGAAACTTTGGATGATGTCGATGTTGGTTTCGCGTTCCTGCCGCAATATTGGCGACAGGGTTATGCGTTCGAGTCAGCTTCGGCGGTGATGGCTTACGGCAGGGATGTTTTGGCATTGGACCGTATTGTGGCCATTACTTCCCCGAACAACGAGGCATCGATTAAGGTGCTGAACAAAATTGGATTGAAATTTGAACGGATGATTAGGTTGTCTGAAGATGCACCGGAGGTTAGATTGTTTGCGCCGCTGAATTCGCGGCAATAATCGACCTACTGGTGGGGCGCGCTGCTATTACTGAAAGCTGAGTTTTGTGTATTGCTCACTA
>QHXG01000600.1 GCA_003222845.1 Acidobacteriota bacterium
TATTCAACCGATTCTGGACAAAGCGCTGGCCGGCGAACGGCTGGACACCGATGATTGCACGGCGTTACTTGAGTCCTACGACATTGCTCGCATCGGCGCCGCGGCCGACGAAATGCGGAAAGGACGACATCCGGACAACATCGTCACCTACATCATCGATCGAAACATTAACTATACGAATGTATGTAACGTCGTCTGCACGTTCTGCGCATTCTATCGCCGGCCGGGCGCGCCCGACACCTACGTGCGCACGATCGATGAGATTTGCGCGAAGATTGACGAGACGATCGCGCTCGGAGGCACCGGCGTGTTGATGCAGGGTGGGCTGCATCCTGATTTCGGCATCGAGTGGTACGAAGATCTTCTGCGCACGCTTAGTTCGAAGTACCCGGGCTTTCAATTGCATTGTTTCTCGCCGCCGGAGATTCATAACCTCCATCTGATTTCAGGTCTCGATTACGAGACGATCATGCGGCGTTTGAAGGAAGCAGGACTCTACAGCCTGCCCGGCGGCGGCGCAGAGATCCTTGACGACGAGGTGCGGAAGCGCG
>QHXG01000601.1 GCA_003222845.1 Acidobacteriota bacterium
CGATTTTCACAGGTCTTCGGCTCCGGCGGCCCGCGCGCGATTCAGTTAGGCGCGCGGATCAGTTTCTGAAGCCTTATGGTGCGAACCTTCGCCGGTATTCACTCGAATCAATGAACGCCTTGACCATCTCCGCGCTAACGAAGTTACCGTTGAACTGGTTCAGCTTGTTCAACCAGAAGTTGTAACCGTTCATACTGCGGTCAGGCGCATCGTCGGGATTGCGGCGCAGATAACCGAAGTATTGCATCATTGGCTCTCAATGATGCCAGGCCAATCCCGAAACTAGTTGCCAGCGGCCATCCCGTTTTTCATATGTGTTCTTATAGAAGTAGCTATCGGTGAAAGGTTGTTGTCTAAAGTGTCCTTTGCTCCGGGCACGGCCGCTCACAGCGCCCTTGTTCAGATCGCTATCCACCTCGATCTTTGGATCGGATGTCGTCAGGTAATCGTAATGTACATTCCCGGTGCGAAAGAGCGTGAGGATTTCCTGTTTAGTCAGCGACAAGCCGGCGTCGCTTACGTAGCGATAGTCTTCGGCCAACAGCCGGTCGAGCGCCTCAAGATCGCTGTTTACCAAGGAAAGCCCGACCTCGGTGTTCACCTGTGCCAATTTCTGCGCCACCTCATCTTTCGTCAAGACCGGGATTGTGTTTGGCTGGTTAGTGTTTGTCGCGGAAGAACTGCTCGGCCGGTTTGACGCGCCAGCACCTTGATTCGTCCAGGTTCTATAGAGAATCAAAACACCGACCACGAATATCAGGCCGATAAGACCTACTCCGGCGAGTACGAGAACGCCGACCGTCAAGCCGCGTTTCACCTGAGTCGGCGGCTGAGTTTGACGAGTCTCCAGCCGTAAAGTCGCTTGAGGATCATTGAAGACAGACAGCACTGTTCCGTCGCTCAGACAGAATTGCAGCGAGTCGGCGTACTTCTGTTGGCATGTGGGACAGATTTTCATACGCGCCGCGCCGAGTCCTGAAGACGGAATCCTATCAAACTCCGTGGTGAAAATGCTCAAGTTTTTTTGCGGGCAATTCAGCGGTGATATAATGCGCGCCTCTTGAAGTTAACTTGGACTTTAAGGGTCTCTCTGTGCAACTCTGTGCGAACTCGGTGTCTCTGTGGTTGTCGGTTCCTAACAGTATTTCACCACAGAGCAGACACCGAGCAATTCTAATGGATGGATGCTATGAATCATGATCTGCCGCTGCCTGAACTTGGTCTGACGCCGCAGGAGGCCGAAACCCAATTCAACGAATTACAGCGAAAGCTCGTGCCGCTGTGGAAATCGATTCAGTCGTTCAATCAGGACGAGCAGACAATCGTGGTGGTCCCATCGATGACGATCGATTTGGAATGCTCGAGTTCTGAATTGCAGGCTTACGAAGAGCGCTTCCTTTTTCTGTTGCTGCTGTTGCGCCAGCCGCGCGCTCGTCTGGTCTATGTAACGTCGCAGATGATTCAGCCGAACATCATCGATTACTACCTCGATCTTTTACCCGGCGTGATTTCCAGTCATGCGCGCAAGCGTCTGTTTCTGGTTTCGCCGCTTGATTCTTCGACCCGGCCATTGACTCTCAAGTTATTAGAACGTCCGCGCCTAATTGAGCACATCCGATCACTGATTCTTGATTTTGAACGCGCCCACCTGGTGCCCTACAACACCACCACGCTGGAGCGCGATCTTGCTATTAGGCTCGGCATCCCAATGTACGGCGCCGATGCGAAGTTCTTTCCGCTCGGCACCAAAAGTGGCAGCCGGCGCATCTTTGCTGAAGAAGGCGTGCCGCATCCTGTGGGTATCGAGAACCTCTCGAGCATCGACGAAGTGGCGCGGGCGATTACGGAGCTGCGCGCGCGGAAACCGGGTTTGGGGCAAGTGCTGGTGAAATTGAATGAAGGCGTCTCGGGTGAAGGCAATGCGCTGGTCGATCTGCAAGGACTTCCGGCGCCGGGAGAATCGTCTGAGCGCAGTTTGATCGAGAGTCGGCTTCAGTCCATGAAGTTTGAGTTGCCAGGCATTACCTACGAATCCTACAACACCAAACTCAAAGAGCGCGGCGGCATCGTTGAGGAGCGAATCGTCGGTGAAGAATTTCGCAGTCCGAGCACGCAACTCCGCGTGACGCCGCTCGGCGAAGTCGAGCGTCTCTCGACGCACGATCAGGTGCTGGGCGGCTTGTCCGGACAGACCTATCTTGGTTGCCGGTTTCCCGCCGACGTGTCTTACGCACCCTCGATCATGCGCGAGGCGGCCAAGGTTGGCGCGCGTTTGGCTCGCGAAGGAGTCGTGGGACGATTCGCAATCGACTTTGTGGTGGTGCGCGACGGAAACGGAAATTGGGATCCTTATGCGATCGAGATAAATCTACGCAAAGGCGGCACTACTCATCCTTTCTTAACCCTGCAATTTCTCACCGACGGCGCTTACGATGCTGAGAAGGGCGTCTTCACCACAGCTCTCGGCCAGCAGAAATGTTTTGTCGCCAGCGATCATCAGGGCTCGGCACTTTACCGCGCCTTCACTCCGGACGATCTATTCGACATCGCCGCGCGTCACGGCATTCACTTCGATCAAACTCGACAGACGGGAGTGGTCTTTCACATGATGAGCGCGCTCGGCGAATTGGGCCGGTTGGGACTCACGGCCGTCGCGAACACGGCGAAGGAAGCAGACGCGTTGTATGCAAAAGCGGTTAGTGTACTTGAACAGGAAGCGCGCTTAGCCCTGAATCGAGAAGCTTTGCCCGCCCGCTAATCAGACTACTTGAAAGACTCACGCGGGTATTTGTCCCTTATTGGACGGCGTTGTATATCAGCCGGATGACTCCCGTTTCCGATAATGCCTCTCACGCGTGAATTCAGGGTGTTGGGCCTCCATTTGAGTTGGTAAAAATAGACCAAGAGCCACTATAGTTC
>QHXG01000615.1 GCA_003222845.1 Acidobacteriota bacterium
GCTTATACATTTGTGCCCGGCGCCAGAGAATTTTCGTCACCTTATGGAGGAAGATATTCCGTCGGGTTCGCGGGGAGATTTCATCGTTAGAATTTGAGCGATTAGTGAAGTTTAAGCCCATTTCGATCATGCGTTCGTGAAACTGACGATGCCAAAGGGATTATGAAGCTAAAACAACTCCCGATGTACTGGACAACTCGGAGCTACCCTATCCGCACGTGCTCCGCGCGAAATCCGATCCCAATCACACGCGCGGGAATGCGGCGCAGCAGCGGCCATCGTTGAACTAACTTCATCGGCCACGGCAACGGAATCTGTTCGTCGCTCCCCAGGATGCGATCCACCAATCGATTCTGAACGATGATTTGCATTCCCTGTGTCAGCCGCGTGGGAAATTCACGTCTCAATTGAACGCGCTGAAGATCGGCCACCGAGACGGTTTGGCGCGAAAGACGCTCGGCGAGTATGTTCGCCGCAGCCACAGCATCCTGAATCGCCAGATTGATTCCCACCCCGCCGATCGGAGACATGGCGTGCGCCGCATCGCCAATTATCAGCAATCCCGGCCGATACCACTTGTGCAAGCGATCAACTTTTACCGTCAGTAATTTGATTGGTTCCCAATCCTTCAATTCATCGACCCGATCGCGCATGAACGGCGCGACCGACACGATGTCTTTGCGGAACGCGTCCAGACCTCGCTCTTTGATGTGTTCGTAATCACCTTTGCGAATCAGGTAAGCGCATTGCCAGTAATCACCCCGGTTGAGCGTGACCATCATCTTGCCCTTGACGATGCGGCCGAGCGTCTGCTCGCCATCATCCGGCCGGCGTGAGAGCCGAAACCACAGCACATCCATCGGTGCTCCGAATTCATTAACCTTCAGCTCGGCCTGATCGCGCACGATCGAGCTACGGCCATCGGCGCCAACAGTTAAATCGGCGCGAACTTCCAGGGGACCCTCAGGCGTTTTGGCCTTGATTCCCACGACCTTGCCTTCTTCTTTCAGCAGATCGATAACTTCGGCTTCCATCTTCAGGTTGAAGGTTGGATAACGCTTGCCTTGCTCGGCGAGAAAATCGAGAAAGTCCCATTGCGGCACCAGCGCGATGAATTTGCATTTCGTGGGTAGATGCGAGAAGTCCACCAAGATAACAAATTCATCACCGATTTGGCCGCCGAGCCTGGGCGCTTCCTGATGCGGCAGTTTGAGAAAGTCTTCGAGGATTCCCAGTTCATGCATCACTTCGAGCGTCGAAGGATGGACCGTGTCACCGCGGAAGTCGCGCAGAAAATCTTTGTGCTTTTCAAGCACCACGACATCGACGCCGGCGCGCGCGAGCAAAAAGCCAAGCATCATTCCCGCCGGACCACCACCGGCGATGCAACAACGCGTGTTCACTTGTGTCGAGCGATCCAAAGGCACAGAACTCCAAACGGTATCACGATAATCGCTTCGCGCAACGATGCCTGCTGAGACCATGTGTATCCGAAAACCTCAAAGCGGAATGGAAACACAAGCCGATAGACGTGCAAAGCGCCAATCGCAAGATGCAACAAGCCTGATGAAATTGCCGCCGGCAGTCGCATTTGCAAGCGAACGACCGCAACCAGATTTGCTCCGATCAAAATGGAGTAGATCGAAAGCGCGACCACGCTGTCGTAGCTTGAGAAGTCCCAGGTTCCGACCACGAAGCTGCTGCCGGTTTCGAGTCGATAATAATGGCACGACCAATGCGGCATCCAGGAACAAGCCGCCAGCGCAAAAAAGACTCTGAGCCAGGACTCGCGCAGGTTCATATGCATGACAAACGCTTTAAGAGCTTACGCAAAGCTGCCCGTAGTGTGAAACACTTTCGGCGCCAAACCAACAATTTTGTTGACAATGCTGTAATCTCCTGTGTTCCCTCTGTGGTGAAATCAGTTAGCCACAGAGGACACAGAGTCGCCTTTACTCCTTGCCGTCCGCCTCTATGTCGTTACATAATGCGCCAAATTCTACGACGAGGAGTGCCAAAACATGATTTCTCTAAGACGACTTTCGCTTTTCCATCTAGTAATTCTGTTAGGCGTCGGATGTGCAGGCCAGGCTCTTGCGCAGCAACCGCCGCTGGCCATCAAGCCAATTCGGCCCAGCCAAAAAGCCAGCGTGATGCAGACTATCGGCGTCACCGATATCACGATCACCTACAGCCGTCCGGCAGTGAAGGGGCGTACCATTTTCGCGGATGCGCCGCCATCGATGGAAGAGCGCGCGAAAGGCGAGGCCACTCTCGATAATCAAAACGAACGCCAGCCGGGTGAACCTATCGAACCCTACAATCACGTGTGGCGCGCCGGCGCGAACGAAGCGACGTTGTTTCAGGTAACTGACGATGTTTTGATCAATGGCCAGCCATTAAAAGCTGGTTCATATAGCTTGCTGGCGAAACCGGGGAAGGAAGAGTGGACGATCATCTTCAACAACGATTCCGGACAGTGGGGCGCCTTCACTTATGACGCAAAGAAGGACGCGCTGCGTATCAAAACAAAGCCGCAGACGATGAGCGATAACCAGGAATGGTTGATATACAGTTTCGATCCGGTTACCGAGAATTCGGCCACAGTCAATCTTCGCTGGGAGAAAGTTCGCGTTCCATTCACCGTCGAAGTTAAGGACGTCAAAGCAGCCTGGCGTGCGAAGGCCGACGCGCTTATCACGGCGAATCCAACCAACGAAGTGCTGCCATTGCAGGTAGCGAACACTTACGGGGCGGACAAAAACTGGACTGAAGCGCTTAAGTTCATCGACCAATC
>QHXG01000616.1 GCA_003222845.1 Acidobacteriota bacterium
AGCGCGTCGCGACCATGAAAGCCGGCAAGATGTAAGATAGCGCGTCACCGACAAGATTATTTCTTAACCGCAAGACGCCGAGAACGCGGAGAAGGCACAGAGAATTGCAGATTTCCCAAATCAAAACCCTGGGGCATTAGCCGCGCCGAATTATAAGCCATGCCATTAACGAACTCGCCAGGGCGAGTCCACAGCCGACGAGCATTACTCGACGGAAGCCGCAGACGAAACATTCGTCGATGGCTTGCTTGATTGCCGCCCGCATCGGCTCGGCAGCGGAAGGGATTTCTGCTGCGGCTAGCTTGATGCGCTGGCTATTTACAGCTTCTCGAATCTCAACTGGCACTGCCAATTGACTGAGCCGCTGATCCAGACAACG
>QHXG01000056.1:0-6330 GCA_003222845.1 Acidobacteriota bacterium
TCTTCGTAGTCATCCGCTTCACGGAAGGACCAATAGGGCTGTCAAAGGAATGCTCTCTCCAGTCATACGCTGGGCTCAATGCTCTGCTTTCGGTCAACTGAGATTTAGGGAATGTGAAAATCTCGCGTTTCCTGTCATTAAGAGAACCGAGGAGGGAACATGAAGAACATCAAACTTTTAATAATTTTCGCCATGCTGCTGCTTGGGATCTTCGTTTGGACTAACCACGGGGTGCAAGGGGGTTCTCTAGCAGGAAAATGGGAATACAAGATCGTCTACCTGCCTCGGAAGATGAGTTGAATCATCTTGGTGCTCAGGGCTGGGAAGTCACGACAGCCTACGGTACGGGGAGCACACCATACTGCATACTCAAGCGCGCGAAGTAATTTCCCGTGCCACTCCGGTGCCTCATCAGCGACCAACATAGCCAAAGTTCCGCCTTTGGTTACTTCTTCTTAACTTAGAGTACTGCACTATTGAAGAAGCGCCTGCACGCCCCGACGCAGGCAGAGTAAGCCGGCTCGTATCCTAATGGTCTTGAGAAAAACTTTGACTGAAGGTTCAAGGGTTAGTACAATCCGCGCGTTTCTGAACACCTCGCGATTCGATGCGCGGCGGGCATGGCTTTCAATGCTTGTCCGCAAATGGCTTTGACTGGTTTTCACAGGAGGAAAAGGAATAGTCATGGCAAAGACAGTTTGTAAGATCCTGGGTGTTGTTTTTGTGATCGTGGGCGTCGCGGGCTTCGCCGCGCCTACTTTGCTGGGTGCGCATCTCAACCCGGCCCATAATTTGGTGCACATCGTCTCTGGCGCCCTCGCTCTCTACTTTGGTTTTGCGGGATCGGCGGGCGCGGCGCGGGGATTCTGCATACTCTTCGGTCTGGTTTACCTGCTGCTGGGGGTGTGCGGTTGGTTTTTGGGCACGGGGCCTGAGCATATGTTCAATGTCAGCACCCTGCTCATGCTCGGCAAAATGGATCACATCATCCACATTCTGCTGGGAGTTATTTTCCTCGCTGGCGGAGTGTTGGGAGGAAGCGAAAGCTGATCATCTGGCTTCGCAGGTAAGTTCAAGCAACGTCGAGAGCGCAAGTGTTACGCAGGCGCCGTTAGTTTCGGTGCGCGCGTAGCGCTTGCGCTCCTTTCACTTCGGGTAACCGGGGCTGCCGGCTTTTATCTGAAGCGGAAATTCACACCGCCGCGGGCCACAAATCCCGGTGCGCGGAATCCATTCTCAAAGTACTTGGCATCGAAAAGATTCTCCGCACCTCCGAACAGGGTCATCACCACTCGTTCCCCCAAAGCTCGTTCATAACTCGCGAACAGATCGGCCTTTGTATATCCCGGAAAAGCCAGTTCAGCCGTACGAAAAGGAAAATCATTCTCGAATATGGGCTGAATGAATGCGCCGGTTCGATTCAAGTCAAAGCTCAGCAGCATCGCACGGTAGCGTTGATTCAAGGTCACCCCAAAAAAATGGTTGGGGATTGCGTATTCAGGTTGCAGACCGCGCGCGGGAACGAAACGATCGCTATTTGTGTAGGTGTACGAGGCGCGCCAGGCAGCTCCGCGAAACGGCGCTGCTTCAACATAAGTCTCAACGCCGCGTGAGAAGCCCCCCGGCTGATTCTGGAATCCATTAGAGCGGCCCAGGCCCAAAGGATCGACGGTGAAACTCCGAAACGCGATGACGCGCTGCAAATGAGTGTAGAAGTAAGTCGCGCCGAAGCGAGTCCGATCATGTGCGAGACGCTGATCGAAACCCGCATCGATACTTATCGATTGTTCAGCGCGTAAGGTTGGATCGCCAAAACGAGTGAAACCAATCCGAGCGAACGTCCCCTGCCCGAACCTCTCGAACAAAGAAGGCGCGCGAAAACCATTGCCAAGGTGAGCGCGGAATTTCGTGCCGGATGATTGAAAAAGGTAAGCTATGGATCCATCGCCGGTAAGCGAGCGCTCTGGCTTGATCGTTCCGAGAAAACCCGGACGATCCGCGGCCCGAACGCTGAAGAACTGGCCCCGCACAGCGACAGAAATCTGCAAGCGATCTGCCAACAAAAAGATCTGATCCTGCCCAAACAGGGCAAATGTTCGCTGGCGGTCAGTCGTGTTATTAACTGAACTGAACGATGGGACCGACGATTGGAATATCGACTCACCTTCGTATTCCAAACCCGCCGTAGCCAGATCGTGAAGGCCTAGTCTCAAGTTTGCGCGGGCATCAAGCGTGTCCGTCTTTCCATTATGGTAACTGGCAAAAGCAAAGTCACCGAAGGGATAAAACGACGCAAACTTTGGATCGAAGCGTGGGCCGTTGTAGTTGCGTCGCTGGTTTCCCACGTGTTGATACGCGATCGAATAGGAAAGCTTTTCGCTTACTTGCTGCGACAGTTTCACTGAGCCCACCAGCACGCGATTGCGCCGGCCCTCGTCGGGATTGTTGATGTCGCTGTGGAAATTCGCACCTTCGACTGCGCGCGGAAATTGCACGCCGCCTATGAATGCTGCCGGAAGAGCGAAAGGGCTATCGTTTACCCGGCCATTCGCAATTGTGCCATAGAAGTTAGCGCTGAGCGTGACGGTCGGGGTCACATTGAATTGCCAGCGTCCAACGCCGACTGTGTTGCCGTATTCGTCGTTACCATCGACGCCACGCCGTACGTCAAGACGCGTCAGGCCGAAACTGTAGCCCGCGCGTTTTCCGATCCCACCTGCTCCGCGAATTCGTTCACGGAAGAGCGCGAGGCTACCGCCGTCGAAACCGAGCTCGAAGTGTGATTGCCCGACGCCGGTCTTCGGCACCAGATTGATTACGCCGCCAATCGCGTTCGTGCCATAGATCGATGAACCGGATCCACGCAGGACCTCGACGCGATCGAGATCCGCCGGCAGGAGATCAGGAATCACGACTGCCGCCGATCCGTTGATATCGGACGCGTCGCGCACTCGCAGTCCGTCGAGCAGAATCGCGGTGTCGAAGTTTCGCAGACCTCGAAGCCTGATCGTTGTCAGGGCTCCAAACGATCCTTGCTGCTGCACACGTACCCCGGGAATGCCGCGCAGACTTTCCGGCAAGGTCAGGTCATGTCTTGCTTCAATGGTTTGCTCATCGAGAGTGCTGACGGCTTTCGAAGTTTCGTCGATACGCTGCGCGGTTCCGCTAGCCGTGACGACGACGTTTTCATTCACCGTCTGGACTGAGAGTTGAACGTCGTTCGTGAGCGAGTTTCCTCGGGTAACGCGCAACTCTTTCGACGTGAAGCTCGCAAAACCCTTAGCTTTCACTTCGACGACGTAATCGCCTGAGGCGAGATTTGTGAACGAGTAAGCACCGTCATCGTCAGTGTTAGCGGATAAGTGGATACCGCTGCGCGAGCGCAGTTGCACTTCGGCGCCGGCGACGGCGGCCCCGCGCGGGTCTTTCACGTGGCCGGCGATTGTGGTGCGCGATTGTGAGAAAGCAGTGAAGGAAAAAATCAGAGTGATGACCAGCGCGGATAGCTTGATGAGCCGGGCTGTGGGATTGCGAAGACTGTTTTCAAAACGCAAAGGACGCAGAGGGTTTCGCAAAGGGACGCAAAGGAACGATTGCTCTGCGTGTTCTTCGGTTAATTGACTCGGTCGATGACCAGATAACTTCCAAAGCATTCGGTTCTCTTTCATTTTAGCTTCTCCTGCCCGTCGCAGTACGAGCTGAAAATGAACGGCGCGCAGGTTTCCTGACTTGCGGCTGTGATCCCGTAGCATAGACTTCAGTCTGTGATCCACACCTCGCACCGACCAATAGTCACAGACTGAAATCTATGCTACTTGAATCGCCCCCTCTCCGCGCCTTCCCACGCTGCTAGCGCAGTGGCCAAAGCCTGCGGAGAATCGTCACCGCTTACAGTTGCGCGGGCAGTGGCGGCTTCGCACCGCCTTCCCTGTTTCGTCGCTCAACGGTTGATGTGGGCACAGACAGGCCTCCGTCTGTGCATTGCCTTACACCCTCTCCCTTTTGGGTTGGGGTGAGGGCGTAGCTGAGTAACAAGAAAAGAAAAATCTCCTCCATCCTTTTTCCTGTCCGCTCCGATAAAAAAGGAGAAAGAAGTATTTTGGTTTTTGTCCCTAGGCCCTCACCCTAACCCTCTCCCAGAGGGAGAGGGAACAACACCATGCACCGGTGTAATTCGTGGCGCGCCCGTTACGGGATGCGCGTCGACGAGGACTTGCAAATCGAAAACTCTTCTCAGTAATTCCTGAGTCAGAACTTCGCGAGATGCTCCCGTCGCAATCATCTGACCATCTTTCAAGAGCATCACTCGATCGGCGAATTCTGCCGCGAGATTTATATCGTGAGTTACCACCACGGCTGCGCTTTTGCGATCATCGCAACGGCTTCGCACCAGGCGTAACATCGTGGCCTGATGCGCCAGATCCAGATTTGCGGTCGGCTCATCGAGAAGAAAAACCTTCGCCTCAGTAGCCAGTGCTCGCGCCAGCACGGCGCGTTGCCGCTCGCCTCCAGACATTTCATTCATCAAGCGCGCTGCAAATTCATCCAGTTCAGTTTCGCGCAGAATCGCGCGCGCGACCTCGACATCCTGTTCGCTCTCCCAGCCCCAAGCGCTCGACCAGGCGTAGCGTCCACCGATCACGAACTCCATAACTGTGACCGGAAACCGCAGCTCTGCTTCCTGCGCGACCACGGCGATGTGGCGAGCGATCACTCGCCGCGCGTAACCGCGTAAAGGGTTTCCATCAAGCAAGACTTCCCCGCCAGCCGGAACGACACTTCCATTCAGCGCGCGCAGCAAAGTAGATTTGCCGGCGCCGTTGGGTCCGATGATGGCAATTACTTCACCGGATTTTGTGCTCAGCGAGACGTTTGCGACCGCTTTGCGCGTGCCGTAGTTGACCGTAATGTTCCTTGCTTCGAGCATCAACGCGATTCCTTTTTCGATTTTGACGGAATCTGATTCATGGGGCTTCAATAATCCCTTCAGGTCCACGCGGCCGTGCTAAAGCACCTCGGTAAAAGCATCCTGAAGGATGCTGGTGGATGCGTTGCTCTCTTTTCCCAGGCGTGAACGCCTGGGCTAGAGAAAAGAGTTTTCAGCGCCTGCTAAAGCAGACACTCCTAACGCGGGCAACACATCCGCATAGACGAAGCCTTCGCGCTCCGTGATCTCTCCCACCTCGATATCCACTGGGTTGCTAAACATTGGCCCATCGAAGGCGAAGGTATGAAATTCTCCTCGCTCTCCGCACGGATCGACGTGGTCGGGAAGAGCCGACAGAAACTCTTCATTGAACTCGCGTCCGGCAAAGCTGGCCGGCAACCGTTGCGGATCCACGCAAGTTACAACGGCTCGTAAGCCGCTGGAAATCATTTCTCTCGCTAATTGGTCGGTGGGCGTTAGCCAAATCGGAAACAACGGGGTAATGCCGGTGCCGGATAATTTCGCTTCTCGGTATGCTTTGATGTCCGCGAGAAAGAGATCGCCGAAAGCCATGCACCCAATTCCTTTTTGCTTCGACTGTTCGATAAATTTTTCCATCGCTGCTTCGTATTGAGAATTACTGCACGGATCAGGGAGATCGATGATATGCAAAGGCAAACCAACCGCCTCGGCCTGCCGTTGCAGGAGTTCGAGCCGCACCGCATGAATCGCGATGCGTTGATAGAGTTGATTCACGGTTGTCACGAGTCCAGCGATCTCCAAATCGGATCGTTGGCCCAGAACGTGCAATGCCCACGCGCTATCTTTGCCACTGCTCCAACTCAACAGAGTCTTCCTTCTCATTTACGTTTAGCCTCTGCGCAGCAGATAGATGAACAGCGGTGCGCCGATCAAAGCGGTGATCGCGCCGACTGGCAATTCACGCGGCGCGATGATCGTGCGCGACAGCGTATCGGCGACGATGACAAAGCTCGCGCCCGCAAGCGCTGCGGCGGGAATCACCAAGCGGTTGTCGCTACCAAACGACAATCGTACGAGATGTGGTACTACCAAGCCGACGTAACCAACCGAGCCGCTGGACGCGACGGACGCCCCGACGAGCAGACTCGCTGCGGCGAACACAGTCAGGCGAACCCTTCCAACTTCGACACCAAGATCGAAAGCATCGCGCGCTCCCAGCATCATCAGGTTCAAGGAACGCGCATTCATCACCAGAATGCCGACGCCAATCGCAGCGCCGACGAGGGCCACGCCCAGCAGCCGTGAGGTAGTGCCGGAAAGATCGCCCAACAACCAAAACGTGAACGAGCGAATGCGCGTCGCATCCATCAGCGTCGTAATAAAAACAATCGCCGATGAAAGGAAGGCCGTGACGATGATGC
>QHXG01000056.1:6476-21425 GCA_003222845.1 Acidobacteriota bacterium
AGCAAGTAAGGTTCCGCCAGAGGATTGCGCAGCAACGCTTGATAACCTGCGCCGGCCGCAGCCAGGCACATGCCGACCGCTCCTGCCAAAAGATTCCGCGGCAATCGAAGATCAAAAAGAATCGCCTGCTGCTCAGGCGAGAGTCCGCAGTTGGATCTGCCAGTCAAAGCACATAACGACGCTGCCAGTGGCAGGCGCTGACTCCCGTTGACCGAGGCAATCAGGAACACAATGGCCAGGGCGGCCAGAAGCAGACCGCATACAAAAAGCGTCCGACTGAGAGTCGCTCGTCCCTTTGATTTCGGTAGAGCAGTCATTAGGGTCGCTTACTTAAAAGCCTCCGGGTGAAGCGCGCGGGCCATTTCTTGCAAACCATCGACAAGTCGCGGGCCTGGACGTGAAAGATGATCGCCGTCAATCTTGTAAACTCGATTATTCAAAACGGCCGGAGAGTTTTTTAGCGACGATGCCACGGTTGAGTTTGCTTCTCCCATTGATCCGGCCGTAGACATGATGATCGCTTCGGGTCGCGCGGCCAACGCGGCTTCGTCGCTGAATCTCGGGAACGCGCCAGGCACATCGGCGGTGACTGAAATGCCGCCCGCGCGTCGTACCAGGTCGGTCAGATAGGATTCGCGACCGAGCGTGTAAAGCGGCTCGCCAGACACTTGATAGAAAACTGCGACCGGCTTGACTTGCTTGACTGCGGCTTCGACTTCGCCGGCGCGCTTGCGTAGTTCGGTGGCCAGACTCGCACTATGATCGTGTTCGCCAAACAACTCGCCTAAGGTTTCAATTGAATGGAAAACTTCGTCAAGACTGCGTTGATTCGTCACGTAAACTGCAATCTTTTGTTCATCGAGTTGTTTGGTGAAGGCTTCGAGCTGTGATGCGGTTGAGACCAGAACGACTTGCGGCTTCAGGGCAACAATGCGCTCGATGCTCGGATGCATCGTATCGCCCACCTTGGCAACGTTCTTCGCTTCCGGTGGATAGTCGCAAAAAGTAGTATCGCCAACCAGACGCTCACCGGCGCCGACCGCGTAAACGATCTCGGTGAGATTAGGGGCGAGCGAGACAATGCGATCAATGCGCAATGGCAGATGCACGCGTCGACCGGCTTCATCGGTGATTTCGCGGAGTGGCCCAGTGGAGTGGACGGAATTTTGATTGTGCGACGGCGAACAAGATCCGACTGCTATGACCGCGAAAAGCACGATCAGCGACATCTTCGTCAAACGATGATTTGTATTTGAGTCCGCGCGACGGACGAACGAAAATAGCCCGGCACCTTTAGTGCTGGGATTACCATACGATATCTGATTGTGAGCCCGCGAAGTGGGCGCCAGAAAAGGATCCTTTGCGATCCGTCTGCTCGGCGTTCTGCCGTCCCCTTCGCGGACTGAGGTTCTTAACAACGACCGAGACCCAGCGATGAATCGCTGGGCTATTTTCGTTCGTCCGCTTCGCGGACTTCTGATGCAGAATCGCCAATCGCAATTACTGCGATGCTGGAAAATCAAAATCCCGCCACCTCTTCCTTTGCGCAAGACGCAACAGGCTGGCGACGGGATCTTTCTTGAAAGGGAAAATTCCCACTGCGGCCTGAACACCCTTTGCGCGAAGTGTCCAAAACTGCTCTCAGCGTTTGGGCAGGTCTCCTGGCTTTGCTTCGCCCTTGCTGGCGAACGCATTCACAGTGGCGCGACCGCGCGGGATTCACACCCGCTTCCCTATTCTCCTCGCTTTGATGCGAGGCACCCGAACGCTTGTCAAAAATCAGAAATCAAAAATCTTTGATGCTGGCGAACGATATCACTTGGTTTCGATAGGTGTCAAACCAACGCGCGAAGAAGCGTCAATCGGAAACTCGATATCGCGATAAGCTTCGCCGAGCGAGAGAGTGCAATCGACTGTTTCCAGATTTGGAACTACGAGGAATTCAACGAGATTAAGGACAGCGTATTCTGAAGCGTGGATTTTACAATCATGTGAGCCCAGAGCGTTCTTTAGGGAATTGAAAACGTTGCCGGTTCCGAGCGAGTGATTCCTTCCGCTTGAACCCCGCTCATGCAAAATACTTCACCGTTCTTGTGCGGCTCGGTTCGTCATAAAACGGCTCAACCTAACATAAACTCCCTCTTGACAATTGATAACAGACGGAGTAGGCTGGCGCCTTCCAATACGCTTCCGTTAATTGAAACACGCAACATCGCGTCTGCCCAGGGTCATTGTCTCCCTGGCCGGCCCTATGTCGCGGCGAAACTTTCCCCGATTGTGCTTGCTCATAAAGTGAGGAGGAATCTGCTATGGCAGCAAACAAAACCAGAACCAGGAAGGACAATTTCATCTCAAAGATCGTCAAAGATCCGGCCAGTCCTCCCAAGACGATCTTGTTAAGAGGTTATCTCGGTGATTCTTCAGAAGAGGGTCACACGCGGTTATATCTCGACGCCCAGCTCAACAATTATGTGGAGATCCCGGACGATGCGATTCTTCACGAGGAAGACGTGGCGAAGGATCAGTCGCCTCTGGGTGAGACTTATGTCTGGATCAAACAGGATGCACAGGTAATACACGGCGAGGCTGGACCTCAGCGCAGAAAATCCAGTTTCTTCGAAGGTTCCATCGCGGCCGCTGCGGCAGCCGGTCCGGCCACCTTGCCGTTCATTGGATGCCCACCGTTGCCGACGGCTCAATGTACAATACCACCAGGCTGTCCGGTGCTGAGCATAGCCTGTCCTACGCAGCCATTGCATGGTTGTCCACCGACTCCATTGCTTGGTTGTCCACCACCGACACCTTTCCATGGTTGTCCACTACCGACACCTGCGCACGCATGCCCCTCGGTAGTGGCAATATGTCCTACGGCCCAGGTTTTCTGTCAGCAGACGCCATTGCACGGTTGTCCACCGACGCCACATTTTCCTGGTTGTCCACCACCGACACATTTTCCTGGTTGTCCACCACCGACACATTTTCCTGGTTGTCCATTTTGATCCGGTGTGTCCGCCGACGCCTGGACACCCATGTCCAACACCGTTGGCGATATGTCCGACGCCGCACGTGGTGTGTCAGCAGACACCGTTTCATCCGTGTCCGCCGCTCACGCCGTTGTGTCCGCCGACACCGTTTCATCAGTGTCTGACACCGGCGTGTCCGCCGACACCGATCCATCCGTGTCCCACGCCGCTGTGTCCACCGACACCTTTGCATCCATGTGTATCGATACCGCAGGTCTGCTTCACACCGGCATGCCCGTCGGTTAATGTGCTTCACTGTCCAACTGGCCCGCTTATTTGCCAGTTAACGCCGGCTCACGGTTGTCCGCCGTTAACAGCGCCTCCCGGATGTCCGATACTCTCGGCGCAGGCATGCCCGTCGGTGGCGGGATGTCCATCGGGTCCGGCTTGTGGCCCTGGCCCTGGCCCTTTCAACCCGTGAGGTATTAACCTAAACCGATACGGGTGCAATCTGGGAAACCACTAATCAAAGTGAGTCCTGTTGCGAAAGTAACAGGACTTACTTTTTAATTGGGGCTCGAAGTGATTATCACGTCCAACAATATCTGCTATTACCTTATTGATCGGGGACTCGTCGACCCTGCTTCTGTAGTTGAGGGTGACTTCATGGTAGTCGAGACTACCCGTCGCAATCGAAACTTTAAGGTCATCCGTCGGAACCATCCCAGTTTCTTTGTCAAACAGATTCAGAATTGGGATCCGCAAACCGTGGCTACTCTTCAATGCGAGGCAACCTGCTATTGGCTGGCCCATAGTAATCCAGAAATGGGAGCGTTGGCGGCGCTGATGCCGAACTATTATTCCTACGATCCCGGCCGTCACGTTTTGATTACACAACTTTTGAAAGATGGCGAGAACATTTCCGAATATCACCGGCGGCTCAATCAATTTCCTGAATCGATCGCCGCCCAGCTGGGACGAGCGCTAGGAACCTACCATAGCGAGACTCTGAGTAAGCTGGGCGATGGACCAGGCAATTCAGTCTTTTCCAAGCGGGTTCCCTGGATTCTTTCGATTAACCAGCAGGAGGCGCATCTTTTTCAGGCCTTAAGCGCCGCCAATTCTCAGTTGTTCAGCATAGTTCGGAGTTATCCGGAATTTAATGAGACGCTCGACGAGTTACGCGACAAGTGGCGCTTCGACAGCCTGATACACGGTGACATGAAGTGGGACAACCTCGTCGTTAGCGTCGCAGAGGAAAACGGCAAGGGCGAAAGCGTAAAGATCGTGGATTGGGAGCTGGCTGACATCGGAGATGCGCGTTGGGACGTAGGCGCAATCCTTCAGTCTTATCTTTCCTTTTGGATTTTGTCGATCCCTCCCAACGCGGAAGCAAACGCCGAACAGTTAGAAAGATTGGCGCAGTACCCGCTGGAACCAATGCAGCCCGCCATCCGCGCGTTTTGGAAAACTTATATCGCAACGCGCCAGATCGGCAATGAAGAGGGTAGACAACTGCTGGAGAGTTGCGTGAAATTTGGGGCGGCCAGAATGATTCAAACCGCGTATGAATACATGCAATATTCGCCACAGATCAGTGCCAGCGCTCTCTATCTGCTCCAAGTGAGCCTGAACACTCTGAAAAGTCCAAAGGAAGCAATCAGCGATCTGTTGTCGTTATAGCGAGATCATCGACATGAACAACTTCATAATCGAGGAGCTGCTCGAGATACTTCGAGCGATCACCGTTCAGTCGGCGGAGTCTTTCTCTTTTGCCGGAAAAGATTTTGGTCCACTAGATCCTTCCCGTTCATTGTGGCAGGTAGCGCCCGCGAAAAACCCGCTCGTGGCACAATTGGCCCAACAGCTTTACAGTCACGCTTATTGCCGGAAATTCAACGGACGTCTCGCTGATGACGCTTACGACCCGAATACCGTCATGGCTGACGACATTCTGGCGGAGCTATCGTCCGCCAACAGCGGCCGCGAACGTTGGGACGTCGGTTGGCAGGTGCAACGACTGATGCCGTCGGCGCAGATAATAGCGTACAAAGGAGGATTGGCGCGCTTGTTGTGGCCGGGCGAGTTCGTTTCGCATGAAGGTCCCGGTGTCCCCGTCCGGGAAGGCTCGCGAATTAGTGTCTTCGCTCCCAGAGAATCGACGACCATGCAACCGGGTTTCTATTTCATCTTCAGCGAGACCGTTTCCGATCAGCAGGACGACTACAGTCTTCTGCGCTTCTATTGGCACATCAGCGACGCGACTGCGCCGAAATTGGTGCAGCTCATTTCACACGAATTCAATCGTTTTCAAATTCCGTTTCGGCTGAAGTCGCTGGCGGCTCGTGCGTTTTACCGCCGTTCGGATGCCGCCGTGCTGTATGTTAACAAGAGGTTCTATCGACTTTCGACCGAGTTGCTGTCCGATATTCACGACCAGATTAGAGAAGGCCTCGGCCCTGACACGCCGCTCTTTACTAAACGCCTCGCGCCCGGACTTGGATTGGCCGAGGAGCCCGGGAACGGCGAGAGCTTCGGCCAAAATCGTTGCCGCATCCTGGCTGAAAGTATCTGGAGCAGCCATGAGAAGAACCTGCACTCCGAGCCAGAACGCCTCGAAGAAGCCAGAAAGCACTTTGCCAGCAACGGTCTCGCGCTCGACGCGCCATATTTAAATCCCGGCTCGACTGACAAATACGAATTTCCACCAGACTCAGCACTCGAGCGCAAATGAGCCAACCGGCGAATCAATTTCTTGAAACCGCGAACTATCTCGGCACGGTAATCTGTCGCGATGCTTTGTGGGCTGACGAGAGATGCAACTGGCTTGGCCCTTCGATGGAATATGTAAATGGGGCCTGGACCGTAGTGCATCGGGCTTATGGTTCGGATCTTTACGCGGGCGCCACGGGCATCTCACTCTTCCTGGCTCATCTTTATCTGGAGACCAAAGAAAAGATTTATCGGACCACGGCGGCCGCGGGCTTCAGACAAGCAATCACCGGCGCCACAAATTTCCAGCCCACAGTTCAGAGCGGCTTTTACGCGGGCACCGTAGGGATTGCTTATGCGTTGCTGGAAGCTGCGGTACTTCTCGGTCACGACGAATATGTAACGGAAGCTCTTCATTTTCTTGAGAGTCTGACGTCCGAAGACCAACCTCAGCAAGGTCTCGACGTCGTATCCGGCCACGCGGGCGCGATACCGGCATTGCTCGAGATGCACCGAAAACACGCTCACGATTTCCTGCTTCAACTCGCCGTGAAATACGGCGAGCATCTCATCGCAACGGCTAACCGAGGGTCGCTTGGTTGGTCGTGGAGCACCCTGAACACGGAACGCGATCTCACCGGATTCTCTCATGGAACTGCGGGCATCGGTTGGGCGTTGCTGGAGCTATATCATCGGACTGAAGCGGAGCGCTTCCGGGCGGCCGCGGAAGAAGCGTTTCGTTACGAGCGACATTGGTACAACTCCGAGCAGGAGAATTGGCCGGACTTTCGGAGTTTCTCAAATCAGAACCCGAGCGCTACGCTTCCCTTCGCCCTGGCCTGGTGTCATGGAGCGCCCGGGATCGGGCTTTCCAGACTTCGAGCTTACGAGTTGACTGGCGATCAAATCTATCGCGATGAAGCCGAGACCGCCGTGCGCACGACCGCCAAGATGTTGCTCGCTGCGACGCAGGCGGCGGGCGAGAATTTCTCACTCTGTCACGGCCTTAGCGGAAATGCGGACTTATTGATTTATGCCAGTCGAGTGCTGAGAGATGAAAGTCATATCTCGTTGGTGGAACAAATTGGCGAGCTTGGCATCGAGCGTTATCGTAAGCCGCGACTTCCCTGGCCTTGCGGGGTTCCGCAGGGCGGCGAAACACCAAACCTAATGTTGGGATTGGCCGGAATTGGATACTTCTTTCTTAGGCTCTACAAATCCTCAGCCCATCGCTCTCTCTTGATCATTCTTCCTTATTAGCCAGCTTCCCAGCGAGGCTTTCGCGTGGACTTTGCCATGAGTCAACGCGTCAAGTAAGATTCCGCTCGCAAGCCAAAGTGCCGTATAGTCATCGCTCATGATCAAAACCATCGAATGGACGAATGAAGGCGTCTCTATGCTGGACCAGCGTCTGCTGCCAACGGAAGAGAAATATCTGACGCTGCGCTCTTATGAAGAAGTCGCCGACGCAATCAAAAAGATGGTAGTACGCGGCGCGCCGGCGATTGGCGTCTCGGCAGCGATGGGTCTCGCGCTCGGAGCCAGTCAATCGGTGGGCACCTCGGTGGCCGATCTGGAATACGATTTCGACTTCATGTGCAAAGTCATGGAGGCGACGCGGCCGACTGCCGTGAATTTGTTCTGGGCCGTCGAACGCATGCGCCGCGCGCTCGCGAAAGCGAAAGCTGAGACCTCCGATGTTGAAGAAGTTAAGCAGCGACTCGTCAACGAAGCGCTCGCGATCTTTCAGGAAGATATTGACTCGAATCGCGCGCTGGGACGCTTTGGCGCGGACTTGATTCCCGATGGCGCGACAGTTTTGACGCATTGCAACGCCGGAGCGCTGGCAACGGCGGGCGATTACGGCACCGCGCTTGGCGTAATTCGCGGCGCCATCGACGCCGGCAAACGCGTGGCGGTGATTGCCGACGAGACGCGGCCATTTCTTCAAGGCTCGCGCCTGACAGCTTGGGAACTGAGCAAAGACAAGATCCCGGTGACGATTATCACTGACAACATGGCCGGCCATGTGATGAAGCAAGGCAAAGTAGACTGCGTAATCGTGGGCGCGGATCGCATCGCCGCCAACGGTGACACAGCGAACAAGATCGGCACCTACATGGTTGCCGTGCTTGCTAACCAACACCAGATTCCATTTTACGTCGCCGCGCCAATCTCCACGATCGATCTGGCTATTGATTCAGGCGAAGAGATCCCAATCGAAGAGCGTGATTCGAAAGAAGTAACTCACGTGCGCGATCATCAACTCGCGCCCGAAGGCGTCGATGTCCACAACTTTGCTTTCGACATCACACCTAATGAATTAATCGCCGCAATCATTACCGATCGTGGCGTGGCCCGTTCCCCTTACACTGAAAGCCTGGCGGGGCTGGTAACCACTCGTGAGAGCACGGTCGCCGCCGGTTGATCAGTCAGGCCGCTAAAGAAGGTGGATTGACAACCACAGAGTGGTTGAATGTTTATAGCCAGGTCGATTAAATTTGGTATCCGCGCTCCTTATAGGAGTGCAATGCGGCCAATTAAATGTCTGAAAACATTAATCAGCAAACTTTCGCTCTGCCGCAAGACTTGTCCGCGGCTGTTGAGGCAGCGCTCGATGATTGGGACACCGAAGACAAAGTGAGGCGGTTGTGGGAACGCGATGCTTCACTGTGGACCAATGGCGATGAGGGTAAATGGCTCGGCTGGTTGAGCATCGTCGATGAACAGCAAAGGAGCATTCGTCGCTTTCCAAACTTCTCGCTCGAAGTTAAAGACGCCGGCTTCTCGCATATCTTGCTCCTGGGCATGGGCGGATCGAGTTTGTGTCCGGAAGTAATGAGTAGGTCATTCGGGAAGATCGAAGGATTCCCCGCACTTCACGTCCTCGACTCGACCGATCCAGCTCAGATAAAGACCTTAGAAAACAAGATCGATCCGGCAAATACATTGTTCATTGTTTCGAGCAAATCAGGCTCGACTCTCGAGCCGAATATCTTCAAACAATATTTTTTCGACCGCGTCAGGCAAGTTGTCGGCGACGACGAAGTGGGGAACCGCTTCATCGCCATTACCGATCCCGGATCGAAGCTTCGCCAGGAGGCCGAAGCCGATCGCTTCCGCAAGATATTTTTGGGAGTACCGAGTATCGGCGGTCGCTACTCTGCGCTTTCTGATTTCGGCCTGGCGCCCGCGGCCGCAATGGGTGTTGACGTCGCGAAGTTCCTGGATCGAACACACGAGATGGTAAAGGTTTGTGGCGCCGACGTCTCGGCTCGAAACAATCCCGGAGTTATCCTCGGCGCCCTGCTCGGCGTCGCGCATAATCAAGGGCGGGACAAAACTACGATCATCGCATCGCCGGGCATTCACGATCTCGGCGCCTGGTTGGAGCAACTGCTGGCAGAGTCGACGGGAAAGAGCGGTAAGGGTTTGGTTCCGGTCGACCGCGAACCCACGGCATCGCCAGAGACCTATGGTGATGATCGGGTGTTCGTTTATCTAAGGCTCGATGCCGATGCGGATGCTGAGCCGGACGTAGCGATGGAGGCGATTAAAGACGCGGGCCAACCGATCGTGCGCATCGCAGTCGACGACGTTTACAATCTCGGCCAGGAATTTTTTCGTTGGGAAATCGCGACCGCTGTCGCCGGTTCGATCATCGGCATCAATCCATTCGATCAGCCTGACGTTGAAGCCAGCAAACTCGCGACGCGCAAGTTGACCGGCGAATATGAAGAAAACGGATCGCTGCCGGCGGAGACTCCGATTTTCGAGGGCGATGGCATCAAGCTATTCGCTGATGAGAGAAACGCCACAGCTCTTAATGAAGCTGCGAGCGAAAGTTCGCTGCACGGATATCTCAAGGCGCATCGTGATCGTCTGGCCGAAGGCGATTATTTTGCTTTGTTGGCCTATGTTGAGATGAACGACAATCATGAAACGTCGTTGCAATCGATGCGTCGTGCCGTTCGTGATCGACGACGCGTGGCAACGTGTCTTGGTTTTGGTCCGCGGTTTTTGCATTCAACTGGTCAGGCCTACAAGGGCGGACCGAACACGGGCGTCTTTCTGCAAATCACCTGCGAAGATGCGTTTGATGTGCCCGTGCCTGGACAGAAGTACACGTTCGGAGTCGTAAAAGCCGCGCAAGCACGCGGTGATTTCGAAGTGCTGGCAGCGCGCGGCCGCCGCGCATTGCGGGTACATCTCGGCGCGGATGTAAAGAGCGGTTTGCAGCAGCTACAAACTGCAATCGCAAGCGTTTAGAGTTCAACCTTTAGGTTGCAGCGAAGGGGACACAAGATGCAACTGGGAATGATAGGCTTGGGTCGAATGGGCGCGAACATGGTTAGGCGTCTGATGCGTGGCGGACACGAATGCGTCGTGTGGGACGTGAATACTGACAACATCAAGAGGCTCGCAGCCGAGGGCGCTACGGGCGGCGAGTCATTCGAAGATTTCATCGGGAAACTAAATAAGCCGCGGGTCGTTTGGATCATGGTTCCAGCCGGTGAAGCTACGGAGAAAACAGTTACTGACCTCTCCGATCGACTGGAAACTGACGACATCATTATCGATGGTGGCAACTCTTACTTCAAAGACGATGTGCGCCGCGCTCGCATGCTGCGCAAGAAGAAAATTAACTACGTCGATGTGGGAACAAGCGGCGGCGTATGGGGCCTCGAACGCGGCTATTGCATGATGATCGGCGGGCCGCAAGAAACGGTTCGTCATCTCGATCCGATCTTCAAAACTTTGGCCCCCGGTCCTGGTGAGATTGTACGCACTCCTGGACGCGAAAAGGTCAACGGCACGGTCGAAGACGGTTACCTTCACTGCGGGCCATCGGGCGCGGGACACTTCGTAAAAATGGTGCACAACGGGATCGAATACGGCCTGATGCAGGCGTACGCCGAAGGCTTCGACATCTTTCACAAAGCGAATTCAGAGGAACTGCCGGAAGAGATTCGCTACGATTTGAACGTCGCCGACATTGCCGAAGTCTGGCGTCGCGGCAGCGTCATCTCTTCGTGGCTGCTCGACCTAACGGCAATGGCCTTGCTCGAAGATCCTGAACTCGAGAATTACACCGGCTATGTTCAGGATTCGGGCGAAGGCCGCTGGACGATTCAGGCGGCGATCGAAGAAGCCGTTCCGGCGGAGGTGCTGACCGCCGCGTTGTACATGCGCTTCCGTTCGCGGCAAGAACATACGTTCGCCGAAAAAATTCTCTCAGCGATGCGCCAGAAGTTCGGCGGACATCTCGAGCCGCGTGCGAAAGGATGATCGTCTCCATTTTCCATTTGTCATTTAACATTTTTCATTTGGTCATTTGAAAAAGATTTGTTTAGATAGCGGACTTGTCCGCTGCGCGAGCGTGGGGACAAGCACCCTTCTAAACGGATGCGGTGGTTGAAATGGCAAATGGCAAATGGCAAATGACAAATCATGACAAATGGAAAATGATTTAAGATCCATGCCCACAAACACCCCATGCATCATGGTCATCTTTGGCGCGGCGGGGGACCTGACCAAGCGCAAGCTCATTCCCGCGCTCTACAATCTCAAAAAAGGCGATTTGCTGTCTGATAATTTCGCGGTCATTGGCGTCGCGCGCGCGGAGTTGAACGACGAAGAGTTTCGCCGGCGACTGCGTGACGACATGAAACATTTCGCGACCGACAAAGTCGATGAGAAGGTCTGGAAGTGGCTGGAAGAGAGACTCTATTATTTCTCCGGCAATTTCACAGACGATCAGACTTTCACTCGTCTAAGAGAATTACTGGAAAAAACCGACCAAGAGCGCCAGGCCGAAGGTAATTACTTCTTCTACCTGGCGACCGCGCCTGAATACTTTGCGCCCGTGGTCGAGAAGCTGGGCGCGATCGGTTTGACTCGCGAAGAAGATAGCCACTGGCGGCGGGTGGTGATCGAAAAGCCTTTCGGTCGCAATCTTGAATCGGCGAAAAAGCTCAATCAGGAAATCAAACAAGTCCTGAACGAAGATCAGATTTATCGTATCGACCACTACCTCGGCAAAGAAACGGTACAGAACATCCTGGTGTTTCGCTTTGGTAACGGCATCTTCGAGCCGATCTGGAATCGCCGCTACATCGAGTGCGTGCAAATTACCGCCGCTGAGAAAGTCGGTGTCGAACAACGCGGCGGTTACTACGAAGGCGCGGGCGCATTGCGCGACATGGTGCCGAACCATCTGCTGCAACTGGTCACGCTGACGGCGATGGAGCCGCCCATCTCCTTCGACGCCGATGCCGTGCGCGACGAACAAGCGAAGATTCTGCACGCCATCCAGCATCCTTCACCCGAAGAAGCCGCAGAGCGTGTAGTGCGCGGCCAGTACGATGCCGGCGAGATTGAGGGCGAGAAAGTGCCCGGCTATCGCAGCGAACCAAACGTCGCCAGCGATTCCACAGTCGAAACATTCGTCGCGCTAAAACTCTTGATCGACAACTGGCGCTGGGCTGACGTGCCGTTTTATTTACGCACGGGCAAGCGTCTCGCCGCGCGCGACACCGAAATCGCGATTCAATTCAAGCGCGCGCCGTTCATGCTGTTTCGCAACACGCCGGTCGAGCGGCTATCGAGCAACCGCCTGGTGTTGCACATTCAACCTGACGAAGGAATCTCCCTGCGCTTTGGCGCTAAAGTTCCTGGCCCGACGGTGAGCATCGGTGCCGTCGATATGGATTTTGATTACGAAGACTATTTTGGCGACACGCCCAGCACCGGATACGAGCGCCTTTTGCATGATTGCATGGTGGGCGATGCAACGTTGTTTCAGCGGGCCGATCAAGTCGAAGCTGGCTGGAGTGTCGTGGCCCCGATTCAAGAGGCATGGAAAACAGCGCCGCCGCCCGATTTTCCAAACTACCAAGCGGGAAGCTGGGGTCCAAAAGAAGCCGACGAATTATTGAGACGCGACGGAGCGGAATGGGAGGAGACGCAGGATGTTCGTCAGAACCGCCTGCGGTAGAAACTCTGTGAAAACTAACAGACACCACCGGCTTTAGCCGCGTGGAGATTCCAACTTTAACCTAAGTGGATCGCAGAAAGATGGTCACAGATACCATCGGCTTCAGCCGGATGGAGTTTCAATTTCAGCCTCCAATTCTGTTTTTCGAGGAAGATAGGCCGAAGCTGAAACTCCTCACGGCTGAAGCCGGTGGTATCTAAAAAGAGTTCGTGCCTGGTTTAGGTTAAAGTTGATGAACCACACGCGGCTAAAAGCCGGTGGTATCCAAAGAGTTTCCACACGGTCTCGCTAGCGGGCGGTTGATCTCATGTTGCTGGTCCCTGATTGAGCATCAGCCGCCCGTTATCGCAGTCGGTTCTAATGGTTCATAGCGTCGTGTGCGGTGGGCGCGCCGCCATCCCGGCTTTGTATTGAACCGCTTTTCGTGGCGCTCGACACATTCCCAACATAAGAAATGCAGCCGATTGTCCTCGCCGATCGATTCGATTACATGATCGGTTTCCCGATCGCATCTTTCGCAGCGATGGACTCTGTGATCCAGCAGACTCATGACCTCAACCCTTACGCTGTGGCGTAGACTTCAGTCTGCGTCTAACATCGCCGCACACTGCAGCCAATGAGACGCAGACTAAGGTCTACGCTACGAAACCGTTTGCCCAAGCTTTCGCATCAACCCCTCGAGCACTTCGATTTTCTTCTTCAACATGCGTTCGAACTCGATCGTGTCGGTGTGATTAAGCTCGTGAATCATGCGCTTTTGCTTCTCTTCGAGAATCTCGTTCAATAGTTCGCGTTCTTCTTCCGTGATTTCCAGGTTCATACGTTTCTTCCCTTACGTTTGATGGGGAAAACTCTGCGCGCTCTATTATCAAACAATCAATCTTCAGTTTCCAACACGGGAGTAGCGCAAGTTGTTAACTTGCGAACGATTTTCTCGTTAATCAATCGGCAAGGTAAACAACTTGCGCTACGCCAACACGCCGCGGTATGAAAGCTTCCCGTCCACGATGCTGGCCGCCGATGTGAAGGGATGAGGCTCAGATTTTCCCGTGGCCATGATGTGAATAACCTCAACTCCGTTCGCCTTCAGATAATCTGAAATCAAGCTGCGATGACAACGCCACCAGACAGCTTCCGCGCACATGATCGCCGTCCGCCGTTCTCGTGCAGCTTCGAGCAGCCGCGCAATTCCTTTTTGAAACGCTTCCGTTTCCATGTAATCCGCATAGCCGCGAAACGTTTTGCTTTGCCAAGCCATATTAAGTGAATCCGGTTTTGCGCGACGCCGGCCCCCGAGATCGGGAAGATGGATGTAGTCGATTCCCGTCTCGGCCAGCGAATCCCTTAAGTTCTCTTTATTGAATTGCGGACAACGCCGCGAGCCCGGAAAGCTGCGCACGTCGGCAAGTGTTCGAATCTCAAAGGATTTCAACGCGTCGATGAATTCATCAATCGAACGCGTCGAATGCCCAATCGTCCAGAGCTTGAGTTGGTTATGCGCCATCACAGTTCGTGTTCGAGAGAATTCTAAAGAAGCAAATGAAAGGAGTCCAAGAGATGGGAGGCGGACGCTACGCCTTTGGCTGTTCGCATTTTCATACGCAAGCGCCGCTTTCTTCAATGAATAAAACGCGTTGTTCAAGCAAAGTTCTTGACATGCACAAGCTGGCAGAGTATAAGCCGCCTATCCCAAGGGTCTTCGACAGCGCGCCACGCGGCACGTTCTCCAATTAACCACTGCGACTTCGTCAACCTAATTTCCGGTTGCGACGCCGCCTTTGTCCCGGAGGGTGCTCTGATAATCGTCAACAATTATCTCGGGTACGTCATGCTTAGGCGGGGATCTAATTGTAGTCGTAACTGGTCTGCGCGACTCGTTCAAATCAGCATGAAGGAGATCTGAAATGTTTAATTCAGACATTCTCGACGTTGCGATCGGTATGATCTTTGTCTATCTCATTCTGAGCCTCATATGTTCGGCAGCTCATGAGATAATCGAGCTTTGGTTGAAAAAACGGGCGATAGATCTTGAGCGTGGGATAAGAGAACTGCTTGATCCGAGCAGCAGTTCAGGAAGCGCCGGGCTGATCAAGGATCTCTATGACCATCCCCTGGTCAATGGGCTGTTCCAGGGTCACTACGGCGACTCTGGAATTGGAAAGTGGTGGTCCACAATCAAGGGGACTAAGCTACCTTCCTACATTCCATCGCGCAACTTCGCCCTCGCTTTGATGGATCTTGTTCTACCGGGCACGGCTGCGACACCCTCCGGTGCGA
>QHXG01000056.1:21436-21895 GCA_003222845.1 Acidobacteriota bacterium
TGTCCAGCTCAATACGCCACCGCCGCCTCCGGCTCCTCCTCCAACTGTTCCCGGGACTCCACTAGCGGCCCTTCGAAACGCAATCGCGACAGGTCCGGTTCTCGCTGGCAGTCCACATTTGCAAACGGCGCTCTTACCAATAATAGACGCCGCAGGAAACGACGTCAGCAAGGCGAGAGAGAATATTGAAACGTGGTTCAACAGCGGGATGGACCGCGTCGCCGGATGGTACAAACGCCGGTCCCAGATCGCTATCTTTATTATTGGTTTCGCGATTGCCTTAGCGATAAATGCCGACTCGGTCTTTATTGTTAAGAGCCTCTCGACAAATAAAGCGCTACGCGAATCTTTGGTTTCGGTCGCAATAGACTACGCTAAGGCGAACGCATCACCTTCTCCGACTCCGGCTTCTGCGACCTCCGCGTCGTCTGCTGCATCTCCCGCCAAGGCCGCCAGCAC
>QHXG01000617.1:0-1012 GCA_003222845.1 Acidobacteriota bacterium
GGGTGGCTGTATGGGTTGCCATGGTAGCCAGGGTCAGCAACAGGGCGGCGACTTCAGCGTGATCCTGGCGAACGGATCAGTCGGCAGCCCAGAGGTGCCGGCGCCAGTTACGTCGAGCGGAGCGGCACAGGTCCGCAGAAATCGCTTATTGAAGTACTAGAATCGGAAATTCTACCCGCGGCCAAAGAGGTGACTAATACGTAGTCGTTCAGGCTTAGCGGCAACTAACAACGCTTAATGGTGTGGCGGCCGATTGATCGACCACACGAAAGGATGAAGATACGATGGCAACTTTCAACAACTACGCAGATGTCCAGGCGGGCTTGACAGCATTCGTCAATACAGCGGGAGTGAATATCACCGGCGCTCCCCACGGTGAGTTTTGGGCAACTTTGGATTACACCGAGTTTACCACCGGCGACATTCCTGGTGTTACGATAGGTGGTCCCTGGCCGATCCTGGTCTGCGGTGACTCCGCGAACTCGAACATCATCCAAATTCTAAAGGGCATTGGGGCGGCGGCTGAAAAGTTTCGACAGATGCCCCGACCTCGTCCGCCTTACGACCCGGAGCAGTCAGACCTTATCACCGCGCTTGCCGCCTGGATTGATGCCGGATGTCCTAACCCCACCTCCGAGGACGCTGACGAGAACGAGGGCGAGGACGAAGAAAACGGGTGACGCCGAAGAAGAGTAGTTGCTGCAACATTGAGTGCAAGGGCGGGTCTCGTGTTTAGAAATTGCACGACTCGTCAAATGGCTCTGAGCGACAACTATTTAGAATCATTGACGAGACACGCGCGGCGGATTTCCTAAACGTTAGACGACCGCGAAGGAGACACACTATGGCAGCGCCGATTTTAGAATTTCACGTTTGCATGGGTCTTAACTCCTGTGCTAATCAGGACGTCGATGGGACCGCGATCATGGCGGGAACGGGGCAGTGCGCGACGGTAAGCCATTACTGTCATTCGCAGAATAATTGTCGCGGACAGGGATTCTGCGGCGGTGGC
>QHXG01000617.1:1040-4362 GCA_003222845.1 Acidobacteriota bacterium
GAGCCGGGAAATAATCTCTGCTCAGGGCAGGGAAGTTGCAGCACGCTAGCGGGCCCCAACGGCACCGTCGGTCCGCAGTGGTATATGAACCAGGCTTCGGCGCCCCCAAATCCGCGAGAGGGACCAACAGTACCGCCGCCGGGACCCTACTACGGACAGAATGTCTGGCAAGTGGCGCGTCAGATTTTCGAGACTCGCATGTATGAACAGGGCCGGACGTTCGTACCGGACGGCAAAACGATTCCCCCTGGACAACAGGCGAATAGTTTTTTTGGCCCATCGCCAAAACCGGATGGCCCTAATCCGCCGCCGGACACACAGTCCAAGTAACTAAACTTAGAAAGAAACTCTTCCGGCGGCAGTTGGAATCGTCATCCGGCGGCCGCCGCTTTTACCCAGCCTCAATGAACACTCCACGTTTAGGATATCCGAGTCTAGGCTTTGGCGTCGGCTTGCGCAGCGTCCACTTCAATTACCTGCTTGCTAACTACCCGAAGGTTGATTGGTTCGAGATTATCTCCGAAAACTTCATGGATTCGCGCGGACGGCCGCGTTACGTTCTCGATCAACTTGCCGAGCGGTATCCAATCGTCATGCACGGGGTGTCGTTGTCTATCGGCAGCACTGACCCGCTGGATTTCGAATACCTCAAAAAGCTAAAACAAATCGCAAAAGAGATCGACGCGGTTTGGATCTCCGACCATCTTTGTTGGACCGGCGTCAACGGCCTCAATACTCACGACCTGTTGCCCATGCCACTTACCGACGAGAGCCTCGACCACATCGTTAGCCGCATACGCGTCGTTCAGGATTTCCTCGAGCGCCCGCTCGTGCTGGAAAACCCGAGCACGTACGTCGGCTTCGTTGAGTCTACCTTAAGCGAATGGGAGTTTCTTGGGCGGATGGCAGCCGAGGCCGATTGCGGTTTGTTGCTCGACGTAAACAACGTCTATGTATCCAGCATCAACCACGACTTCGATCCGGCGGAATATATCGAATCACTGCCGCAAGAACGCGTGGTTCAGTTTCACCTGGCGGGACACACCAACTATGGCACTCATTTGATCGACACGCACGACGGCCATGTGATCGAGGCCGTGTGGGAGTTGTACCGGTTGGCCCACCAACTCACTGGCGGCGCCGCAACGCTGCTCGAATGGGACGCGAAGATTCCTGACTTTCCTACGCTTCATGCAGAGGTCCTCAAAGCGCGCGACTACGCTGGCGCCCAATCAGGCAGCATCGGCGCGAACTCAGAGCCGGAAATCATTGAGCCTGCAGCCTTCGCTATTTCCACTCCAATACACTTCATGATGCCGGGTGGCCAGTGAGCGAACCACTACGAGATCTCAGGACCATAGAGCTTTGGATGCAGGCAGTGATCACCAATCCAGCCGGTGTACAAGGCGGCCTTGCTTCCGAAGCTGCGCGGCAATATATAGACGTTTCGGGTGACGATCTCGAACAGGTCGTAACCCGATCCCACCCACTCACTGCCGCCGGGCGCCTGGCGATCTATAGTCATTCTTACTTTGCCCGGTTGCAGGAATGCCTGCGAGCCGAGTTTCCGGTTTTGTTACACGCCCTCGGTGAAAAACTCTTCAATCTCTTTACGTTTGAATATCTGAAACATTATCCATCGCGAAGCTACACCTTGAATCATTTGGGTGAGAACTTCGCGCGCTATCTGGCTGAGACGCGTCCGGATAACGATGTGCCGCCCAACGCGCGGGAGAGTTGGCCGGATTTCATTATCGACCTCGCTACGCTTGAGCGCGCTTTCAGTGAGGTGTTTGATGGGCCCGGCGTTGAAGACCGGCAAATCCTCGATGCTGGTCAGTTGTTAACGATCGGGCAATTGCACGAAGCTCGTTTTCTACCTGTTGTCTGTTTGAAGTTATTGTCCTTTCGCTATCCGATCAGTCAATATTTCAGAGCCGTGCGGAACCGCGAAGATCCAGCTCTTCCCCAAGCAACCGACACCTTTCTGGCCATGACCCGTCGTAGTTATACCGTCCTCATCCACGAACTTACGGGGCAGCAGTACGATCTACTGAGAGCTCTGGTTGCCGGACAGTCTTTGAATCAGGGAGTCGATGCTTTGGCCAAGACAACCGGCGACGATTCCCAAAATCTCATCCCCACCGCGTTGGATTGGATCGAGGACTGGGCCAACAAAGGGTTCTTTGCCGGGTTTGAATTAGGAGTTCGCGAGTCTGAAAACAAACTCACGTTGTCGAGGCGCCCTGAAACCTAATTTCAGTTTGCCGAACATCGCTGAACGAGTAAGTATAACCCCCCATTAATTATGAAAGTCTCTTGACTTCTTTTTCTTCATCCGCCTCGCTCATCGGCTGAACTTCGAAGCTAACTTCGTTTGTGGTTAGAGGTATCGCCGGACCAAAATCTCGCGCTGAGGACCATGTGGCCACTCTAGGCCGGCAAATTCACCCTGATCGAGCGTAACTGGTTCGAGCGCCGCTGGCGCGACCCGCAAGTCGATGCCTGGCGCTATCGCGTTCGCGGTCAAATCGAGCATCCGTTTACCATCAGGAAAGCTAAGTTCACCGGGTATGTTTCTGACGAGGTTTTCTACGATTGGAGCCAGCACCACTGGGTGCGAAACAGAATCGCCGTTGGCGCGAACCACGCCTTCAATAAACATTTCACTCTCGACCTTTACATCATGCGGGAGAACGACGGCCGGACCCGCCCGGGTGATATAACGATCCTTGGATCGCAGATGAGATTTAGGATGTAACTGGGCGCGCTCTTATTGTCGCGCAACTAAGATCGGCGATTCCGGCGAGGTATGCATACCTTTTCAGAAATCACTTTATTTACATTTCCTGAGTCTGGGTTGAGCCCCGTAAACCAACGTGAAAGTTCCGATCAGCTCTTTTGTGGCGCTCTTTCTAACGCTTAGCTTCATTCTCTTGCCGCTAACCTGGCCCGTGAACCGGACAGGATAGCCTGCAGATTCGTCGTTTTGACGAACCGGTCCCCCGTGTTCTTGAACCTGCATTCCAGCAACCTCAAACCGGCCTCGTCGATCGAGGGCGATTCGTTGCTCTATCGTTGCATGAGCACAGTCGTATTCGATCGTGGCGCCCTGCTCAGTAACCTCCAAGCTAATGTGCTCTCCGCCCCAGAGACCCACCGGCAATCCCTTCGTTCGGACTTGGCCATTGATCGGTAAACCCAACATCCCACGCTCGCGTTTAGTCGGCTCCTTCGAATGATCGTTGTTCCAGGCTACCAGTGCAACCAAGTTGTCGCCCCGTTCGGCGTGGCTGATGAAAAGAAAAGCAGTGCCGACAAG
>QHXG01000618.1 GCA_003222845.1 Acidobacteriota bacterium
GCGCCAGCTAAACGAATCCATCCGGCGATGCGCCGCCGGTTCTCACGGTCCAATTGAATCGAATACTGCTCAATGAATTGTCGCGGCACTTCGACGATGCGGACATCGCGAGTCAGCCCGCCGTAATTGAACCAATCGGGCCTGAGCGAGGGGATGTCGTCGGCATGCCGAGTATCGTTAACTGAAACGATGATGACGTTGGCGCCGTCATGCAACGCGGCAGTTGCCTCGCAATTGAAGGGCGTGAAGCCGCCTTCATGTTCACACAACGGTTTCTCGTTTAGCCAGACACGAGCCCGATAATTAGCCGCGCCGAAATGGAGAAAGACGCGCATATTCGCCTGAGCGTGATAGTCAAAAGATTTCTGGTACCAGAGCGTGCCTTCATACCACTGCAATTCCGGCTGTTGAAAGTTCCAATCTCCCGGCACGCGCAAAGCCGGCGAGGTATTGAAATCGTATTCAACGAAATTCCGGCTGCCGAAAGGCTTCCCATTCAGGTAAAAACGCCGCGCCGTTCCCTCCTCATGTGGGTCGACGATGTAATGCCAATCGCCGTTGAGCGAAAGAATCCGCCGACCAGAAACGTTTTGGATCAGTGGCGAAGAGCTCACGGCAAACGAGATGGATGCAGAAACAAGAGCTGCATATGCAAAACAAACCGCTACGCGCACCAAGCGCGTCGTTGCTTTGGTGGATCGCATGTTCGTCCTCATTAATATCAAACCACTTTCAAGATTTAAGTTTCAGAGTCGACGGCGGCGATGAGTGCTTTTATGTAGCCAAACGTGTACGCAAAGGCCTGAGAACCATTCGGATCTCCGGAGATCTTAGGAACATGATCCGGCATCATCATTCCATCATAGCCAACCTCTTTATAGACCCGCATCGCCCTCAACATGTCGACATCGCCATCGTCGATGAACGTTTCCTCGAAATTCAGAAAGCCGCCGCGGATATTACGGAAGTGGACGTTGAAGATCTTGCCGCGAAAGCCGAAGTAACGGATCACGTCGAAGATTTCTTCGGACGGTTTCCGTAACATCTCAGAGACTGTACCCTGGCAGAAGTTTAATCCGTGATACTTGCTCGGCGTGATTTCGACAAAACGCTTGAGTCCGTCCACGTTACCGAGCACGGTATGAACTCCGCGAAAACCTTTATCGCGAGGCATACCCGGATCGTGCGGATGACAGGCCAGTTTCACCTTGTATTCTTCCGCCACCGGAACGACGCGCTTGAGGAAGTATGTGATGCGCTCCCAATACTGATCGGCCTCGACCGGCCCGGCCTCAGTCAGCGCTGGCTCCTGCCGGGCTTTATCATATTCAAAGGTGCTGTATGAGGCCCCGCCTCTTCCGAGCGTGGATTCAGTACGCACGACTCCCAAAATGCTCAAATTGTATTTCAAGGCGGGAATCCCGGCGCGCGCCGTGTTGCGAATCATTTGACAGAGATCGTCAATTTCGCGATCTCGCTCCGGGCTCTTGCCGAGCATGATATTCGGGTTCTCGGCTTTAGTTATGTAATTCGAACTAAGCGGCAGAGGGACAATTTCGAGCTTGAGGCCAAAGGATTCCACTCGCTCTCTTAGTCTCATCAATCCGTCAACCGACCACCGCTCGTCCAGTCTCGCCGACGGAAGCGTGCTGCAAACATGATTCACGCCCAATGCTGCTAACACTCTTAGAGTTTCATCGGCAGAAACGTTCTGGGTGCCGACCTTCATGAGCGCCTTCTTTGGCGTCTTGCTCAGCGATGCCTTCGCCGGCGCCGTAGCGTTTAGAACTTGCGCGAAAGGAGCAACCAGCGCTTCGCCAGCGATACCGTTGCCGGCCAGCCGCATGAATTTTCTGCGATGCATCAGACTCTCCTCACAGGTTCCTCGAATCTCGAACCGATGGCAGCGGCGCGAAGCTTCTCGTACCACTTCGTCGGGATCGATGGTTCAGTGTCGCAATTCAGCATCTCGTCTGCATGCGCGAACGCGCTCAAAAGATCCCCGTAGCTCGATTGTGTGGTCCGCTGCCATGAATCCCGAAACACCGCCAGGACCTTTGACATGTAAGCGTTGAAACGCAGGAAATCAAGAATGAGACCGTGATTTGCGTGAAAAGAGAAATGCAGATCCGGTATTCGCGTTCGTACCAGCATATCAATCTCTGGCCGCTCGAAGATTGTCTGAGCGACGCAGTACGAGAGTCCTTGCGAATAGGCAGTAATCCGATCGTGCTGTTCAGGATCAAACGCGGTAGTAGTGTCGATGCTGAATTTCTGCTGGAAAGCCTCCACGATCTGAGCGATTTCCTCAGTCAAGGAATGCTTAGCTCCCTCGGCGGTGGCCGTGAGAATATTGCGGAAGGTACGCGCCTCGCGCTCATCCGACCGGAAGCCATTTGGTCCGTACATCGGGTGCACAAATACTGCGGACAGATATGGATTCTGTATGCTCGCCAGCATGGCTGTCACTGCTCGCCACACACCTGCTTGTACCGAAGGAATCAACCAGAGCGTCATTGGCTGCTGGAGGTTCCGGCACTCATGTGCGATTTCGCAGGCTCGCTCCGCATAACCTGCCAGCGGCGTCGCGTTGACAACGTGTCGAGCCTGCTGAAGAAGAGATACGTGCTGGTCAAGAGGAGTCTCACGCTCAATCGTCAGCACACTCTGTACGCCGAGATTCGGCAGTATGTCACGCTGCAGGAACCGGCCAAATTCGCCCCGACCGCCGATGATGAGCACTGCGCCTGAATCGTCAGACATTGGATTGCGACGACACCGATATGTAATTAGAAGAGTTTTGAACTACCGAGACGCCCCAGCTAATGGCGTTTAGAGTACCAACTTCAGTTGGGTCTTTTCCGCGACTAGAGCCCAACTAAAGTTGGTACTCTAACGCCGTCAATGGAGACGCTCACGCTTAACTAAAGCAAGCTCGTGACAATCTCTCGGCTCGTTCATTGAGAGTTTTCAAGGCTTAGCTTGCTCGGGCTTCGCGCACGATCTCCAGAAACTGTCGCGCGCGTTTAGCGATCACTTCATCGCGGCCTTCGCGTAACGCCTTCGTATCGACTAGGTCAGCTCCGACACCAAGGGCCATAGCGCCGGCGTTAATGAAATCTGCGGCTGTTTTCAGCGACACACCGCCCGTGGGTACGAGTTCAATCTGCGGCAGCGGCGCTTTTAGAGCTTTGAGATAGCTTGCTCCACCGACGGCGCCAGCAGGAAAGACTTTGACCGCATCGGCGCCAACGTTCCAGGCGCGGACGACTTCGGTCGGCGTTAGCGCTCCGGGAAATACCGCCACGTCATTG
>QHXG01000619.1 GCA_003222845.1 Acidobacteriota bacterium
TATTTTGCGAAGCTCGGATTATGCAGTTCGCAGCCGTACTCAGGATTGCAGAGAAATACGATCTGCTCCCATTTTATCTGGCCCAACGAATTGTTCTTGATGATCACTACGACGCTCGGCAAGTTGTACTTGACTGCGGTTAGAAACTCGCCCATCAACATTGTGAAACCGCCGTCGCCGACGAAGGCAATCGATTGACGTTCGGGAAAAGCAAGCTTGGCAGCAATCGCATAAGGCAGCCCCGGGGCCATCGTCGCCAGATTGCCTGAGCAGCTGAACTTTTGCGCGCCGCGCATTTTGAAATGGCGCGCAATCCACGTGGTGATCGTTCCTGAGTCGGTCGAGATAATTGCGTCGTCCGAAACAAGCTGCGAAAGCTCCCAGGCAACGCGCTGCGGCTTAATAGGACCATCGCCGTTGGCGGTGCCTTGTATTGCCATTAGCTTCCACCAATCCTTCATGCCCTTCTGCGCTTTATCGAGAAGCTTGTGCTTGCGCTTGCGTTTGATAAATGACGAAAGCGCGGCGGTCGTACCCTTCGCGTCGCCGACAAGTCCTACGTCAACCGGAAAGCGCAAACCGATGCGATCGGCCTTGTCATCGATCTGCACGCCTTTAGCGACACTCGGTTTTGGCAGGTACTCCATGTAGGGGAAGGACGAACCAATGATCAGCAGCGCATCGCATTCTTCCATTGCTTCGACTGAAGGTGTCGTACCGAGCAAGCCTAACCCGCCAGTGCATAGCGGATGATCGTCCGGTACCACTTCTTTACCAAGCAACGCTTTCACGATCGGCGCTCCCAATTTTTCGGCAATTTGAATTACTTCCGCGCCCGCGCCACGTGCTCCCTGGCCCACGAGCACCACCGGCTTTTTGGCTTTGTTCAGAATCTCAGCGGCTTGCTTTAACTCAGCTTCTGGCGGACAAGCATGCGATGGCGTCCAGCGGCTGGTGGTCGCAACTTCACGCTTGTGCATTGAACCTTTGCCGGACGGCTTCGCTTCCTGATAGTCAACGGGAAAAGTGATGTGCGCCACGCCACGATGATTGAGAGCGTGACGACAAGCTTCATCGGCCAGCATTTCGACTTGATTTGGGTTGATGACTTCCTGGTTGTAGATGCTGACGTCTTCAAATAGCGCCGTCATATTTACTTCTTGTTGAAAGTTACTACCTTTCAAATCGGAATACGTCTGTCCGGTAAGCGCGAGTACCGGAGCTTGATCTAGTTTCGCGTCGTACAATCCATTGAGCAAATGAATACCACCAGGTCCTGAAGTTGCCAGGCAACAGCCAAGCTTGCCGGTGTATTTCGCATACGCGCACGCCATGAACGCGGCGGCTTCTTCGTGCCGAACCTGGATGAANNNCTTTTCGGGTGCGCAGCGCTTCCATGATTCCATTAATGCCGTCACCCGGCAGGCCAAAGACGGTATCAACACCCCAGTCGATAACATTTTCAATTAAGACATCCGCGGCTGTTTGCGACATTATTTAGCTCCAACTTTCTTCGCGACGTTGCGGGCCATCTGAAGATGTTCCTGGACTATCGGCAATGTCTTGGCTGCGAACGCCCTGACGTCGTCGTTACTTTCGCTTCTGACATGACTCTTCCTCCCAAGTTGAACGAAATGCAACACGATGCCGTACGGCATATGTACACTTAGCGAACATGCCTTCCAGGCGACTGCGCTAAGAAAACAACTTAGACTCGCTTCGTTTGCGTACTCTGAATGGACTGCAAGACTAATGCCTGAGAACTGACTTTCGCCCATCGGTTTGGATACCTGCTCTCTACTGCGCGATGGCATTCAGGTTGCACGAGCAACGCCTTAACAGAAGTGACTGAATAGATCACGGAGCGTGCGAATGCTATGACCGCTCGAAGAATTACTGTTGATGATCTAAGAGAACGAATGGAGCGTGGTGAGAATCTGTTTTTTGTTGACACGCGCAATCGAGGGCTTGGGCAGAAGCCGATAGCCGCAAGCGATCCGCGTTCCTGCCGATGCGGTTGAAGAACATTTCGCCGACATACCGCGCGATCGGTTGGTGGTCACCTATTGCACCTGACCAAACGAAGCTTCCAGCGCCCGTGTGGCGCAGGCACTGATCGAAAATGGTTGGAATAATGTTCGCGCACTAAGTGGCGGGTTCGATGCCTGGCAGGATGCGAACCTACCGCTTGAACCAAAGTAGAAGGACTACACGGAAACGCACTGGCCGGATGTATCGCACCACAAAGATAAATCGGATCGCAGAGCGACGATGGCTGAGTAGGAGTTCTTTCAAAGTTCGCCATCTACTTTCATGGTTAACTACCGGACCTTTTCATGCTGCCTCTTCATTTCACTAGTCGTGTATACCTCGACGGATCTTAAAATCATCTCAAAATCTATTAACGTAAGATTCACTTCGACATTATTGAAGTGAACATAAAGCTGTTGCTCACTCGCCGGCGGTTGACAATCTGTGAGCCTACTCATATATTTGGTGAGCACACTCACGGATTGTTCTATGATCACAAAGAAGAAACCGGCACCGAAGCGAAAGCCACGCCGAGCAGCCACAGTGAAGCCTCCTGCGGGGCGGCGCGCGCAGAACAAAGCAGCGATTCGGAAGCGAATCGTGACCGCCGCGTTGTCGCTCTTTCAAACTAAGGGCTTCGATGCCACGACGACTAAAGCGATTGCGCGCAAGGCCGGCATCGCCGAAGGCACCGTCTTTAACTATTTCAGGACCAAGGAAGACATCGCCCTGCATTTTTTCGAGCAGGAAGTGGACCAGGCTATTGTTTCCGTCCGCGAGAATCCCCGGTTGCGAAAAGCGCCCCTCGAAGAAAAGCTCTTCGCCCTCGTGCACAGCCAGCTCGAGTTTCTCGCTCCATACGAACGTTTCATCGGCGCCGCCTTCATTCATGCGTTGAAGCCGGCTTCACCGCTCGGTATTTTCAGCCACCGGGCACAGGAGCTTCGTCACCGCTATGTAGGCTTCGTTCAGGAGCTGCTCGACGAGTCTTTGCCGAAAAATCAATACAGTCCGCTTTCGTTTTTAGCGCCCGAAGTCTTCTGGATTTACTACCTCGGCGCACTGCTCTATTGGCTGCACGATTCGTCGCCTGGCAAGCAGAACACGCTGGCGTTTCTGGATCGGTCGCTCGCCATCGGTGTCTCAGTGCTCAAGCAGGGAAAACGATAGATGTCATCCCAGAAGAACACGACGACCGGGCGCGCGCTCAGCATGGCTTCGATGGGTGCCGACATCGCCGGCAGTTATGTCGGCTACTTGTTGCAGCGAGTATTTCTGGGGGAAGCAAAGAGCAAAATTAAACTGAAATCCACGCATGTGCGTGCAGCTCGAAGAATGGCCGATGAGATGCAGGCGCTGCGTGGACCGGCCATGAAACTCGGCCAGATGTTGAGCCTCCAGACCGGAGTTCTTCCGGATGAAATCCTCGCGGAATTAGCGACGCTACAGATGGAAGCGCCGGGCATGCATCCTTCGCTGGTTCGGGTGCAGATTAAGGGAAGCTTGGGGCGTGAGCCTGAAGAGATCTTCAAACAGTTTACCGCCGAGCCTTTCGCCGCCGCGTCACTCGGGCAGGTGCATCACGCCATCACGCGCGAGGGCCAGCGCGTGGCCGTAAAGATTCAATATCCGGGCATCCGCCGGGCGATCGAAAACGACTTTTCATTGTTTCGCACCTTCTCTAAGCCGGCGCAGGCGTCGGGTCATATACCAAAATCGGCCATCAACGAGATTGAAGAGCAGATCGTTGCGGAAACCGACTACCTGCGTGAAGCTGACAATATCGAGTTCCTTACCGACCGTCTGGCGCCGCTTTCTTTCGTCAAGGTTCCAAGGGTTTTTCGCGAGTACTCTTCCGACAAGGTTCTGACGATGTCGCTCATGACCGGTCGTCACCTGGAAGATTTCCTCGCACAGCGTCCTTCGCAAAAACTTCGGGATCAATTGGGCGCGCATCTCTTCGAGCTTTTCCATTTTCAGGTGTATAAGGTCGAGGCTCTTCACGCTGATCCACACTGGGGCAACTATCTCTTCAACGATGACGCGGGTATCTCATTGGTGGACTTCGGCTGCGTAAAGTACCTCAGTCCTGAAGCTGCTGATTACCTGCGAAGGGTCTGTCTTTATCCCGGCTCGACCAGCTCTGCGGATTTTCGCGAGTTGCTCGAAGCCTATTACGAACAGGCCGGTGAGAAGTTACTGCCGGGCGCTCGCCGGGCGCTGATCGGTTTCGCGGAGAATTTCTATCGCAAAGTTTATCCGCCAAAGCCAGTGAAGGATCAGCTCTTCGATTTCGGCGACGCCGTATTCCTGCGAGATTTTCTGCAGGAGTCGAAGAATTTATTTCGCACCAAAGGCGTGATTACCGAGTTCATCTTTATGGGACGGGCAGAGATGGGTTTGTATCAAACGCTGCATCGTTTGAAGGCACGAGTGCCAACTAGCCAGATTGTAAAGAAATACTTGTGATGATGTTCTGGGAAAGGGCCAGTGATAGACGAGATGGGCTAACTTGAAAATATCACTGGGACTTCCCTATGACGAGGCAAACACAGGGGTCCTCATCATCGCGTGTGGAAACGACTTGGGCTAGGTGTTCAAAGCGAAAAAGAAATTTTTGAGGTGTTGTTTTATTCAAAAGTAAGCAGGTCGGAAGATGTATGTTGACGGCGGACACAGAATTTGATCCTTCAACCATCTCGAGTTTTTGATCACTTTCGTCCGGGGCATGAGACGCTTCAGCGCGTACTTAGGCCATACCGGATGGTACGTAGTTGGGTGGCGTCGCAATTCTCTTTGACAAATGTCAAGCACGCTCCGCGCATCGAAGCTTG
>QHXG01000605.1 GCA_003222845.1 Acidobacteriota bacterium
CAACGGCCACCGCAATCACAATCAGCGCGCCGATGATGATCTCCTGAATGTAGTTGGGCCAACCGACTTGCTGGCAACCATTACGCAGAAACGCCATGATCAAAGCGCCAATCATCGAGCCGAGAATGCTGCCTTCCCCGCCGCTGAGACTCCCACCGCCGATTACTACCGCAGCGATAATGTCGAGTTCCAAACCAGCGGCGACAGTTGGATCGCCTTGTCGCAGGCGTGACATCTGCATCACGCCCGCGAGCCCGAATAGCAAGCCTGCCAGTGCATAGATGTAAAGCTTGAGGCGATCGGTCGCGATGCCGCAGGCGCGCGCCGCAGCTTCGTTCGATCCCAGGGCAAAGACCCGTCGTCCAAAGACAGTTCGACGCAAAACCACGGCGGCAACGACTGCCAATACGATGGCGATCCAAACACCGGGCGCAACTAACAACCATTGGGGTTTGGGTATCGTGAGCAGCAGGTCATTGGCCCACGTGTCCGGCATGTTAACCGTCTGCGAGCCGGCGATCCCTTTCGCGACTCCACGCGCGACGCCCAACATTCCCAAGGTGGCGATAAATGGCACGACGCGCAGCCGCGTGATCGCGAGACCATTCACCAAACCAACCGCACCGCCAACAATGATACCCGCGCCGAGAGCGACACTTGTGGACCATCCGGCGTTAATTCCCAGGGCTGTAATTACTCCGGTCAGCGCGATGGCGGAGCCTACCGAAAGATCGATTCCGCCACTGATAATGATCATCGTCATGCCGATGGCGCCGATGCCGACGATCACTGTCTGAGCCAGAACTGTGCGAAGGTTTTTGAGCGAGAGATATCGCTCAGGATTTCCGATGAGAATCGCAAAGACAGCAATCACCAGCACCAGTCCCAGCAACGGACCGAGGCGGTTCAGCGAGGTTCGCGCGAGACCGGAGACTGACCTTGCCGGATTGGATTTTATTTCAGCGACCATGCCCACAGTTACAGAACCGCGAGCGGTAGCGACCGGATCATTTATCATTTGTCATTTCCCATTTGTCATCGTTGATGCTTCTTTCGGGTGCGCCTTCGCGTCCATAAATGGGAAATGAAAAATATCAAATGGAAAAATGACCGATAGTCCGGTCGCAACCGCTGGCAGTTCTGTTTCGCTAACTCTTATTTCAAGTATTGATCCAGCGGCGGATGCAGCAACGACTGCGATTCCGGAGTGTCCAGGTTATCGAGGGTAATCATATTAACGCCGGTATCGATCCGTTTCTCGACGGTCTTCCCTTGAAGGTTCTCGACCATAGTACGCACTCCCAGGTAACCCATATTGAATGGATTCTGCACCACGATTCCGTGCAACTGCTTCGCCCGCATGGCGTCGATAAACATCTGGCTGGTGTCAAACCCAACGAAGATCGCTTTGCCTGCTTTGCCGATGTCTTGCAGCGCCGAAAGCATCCCCGCCGTTGACGATTCATTCGGCGTGAAAATGCCTTGCACATCGTCGCCGAAGCGATTGAGCAAATTCTCTGAGCTTCGTTTGGCGGTGTCGCGCGTCGCTCCCGCGTACTGATCCGTGGAAATCAATTCGATCCCGGGAAACTTCTGTTTCATCTCGGATAAAAAACCTTCTTCGCGATCAGTTGTGCTGGCCGAGCCCTCCGCATAGCGCAGCAGAATTACTTTGCCTTTGCTGCCGAGCAGCTCACCCAAACGATCTGCCGCTAATACGCCGCCTCTACGATTATCGGTAGCGACAAAGCTCACGATTGAATTTGACTGGAGCGCTGAATCAATAATCACGGTGGGCACCCCTGCGCTCTTTGCCTCTTCGACGGGTCTGGCCAATGCGCGATCGTCCAGTGGCGCGAGCACAATGCCGTCAACTCCCTGCGAAGCAAAGCCCTCGACGACTTGAATCTGTTGCTCGCGATCGTCCTCGCGCAAAGGGCCCTTCCAAATCACTTCGACTTCATTGCCTGTTGACGAAAGTTCTTTGGAAGCTTTGATGGCGCCTGCATGAATGCTCTTCCAGAACTCATGCGAAGTGCCCTTCGGAATGACCGCGATCGTTAATTTCTTCTTTCCGCTCTTCGATCCCGAACGGTTGCAGCTTAAGGCGACAATCGCGACGAACATGATCAATATTGAAATGATTTTTCGCATCGTTTATTTACTCTCTCCTAATATTTGACTAAGTCAGATATTCCCTCTCCCTCTGGGAGAGGGTTAGGGTGAGGGCCTAGCGAAGAAAACCCCAAAACCAAGAACTTATTTTCTTTTCTCTCAGCTTCGCCCCTCACCCCAGCCCTCTCCCAAAGGGAGAGGGAGTGAGTCTACGTAGACAACAATCACATACAAACAATGACATACAACTCCTGCGGGCCGTGCACGCCGATGGTGAGTGTTAACTCGATATCGGCCGTGCGCGAGGGCCCGGTAATAAAAGTAATCGCGCGGCTCATGCCCGGTTGCCCACCGCGTCGAACGTAACGCAGCGCATCGCCCAATGTCAGACAAATATCTTCGGCCTTAATGATGGCGATGTGCACCGGGGGCAGCAGCGAAACCAAACGATGGCGCTCGCTTTCGGACTCCAATACCAACGTTCCGGTTTCGGCGATCGCGGCCTGCGCGGTCGTAACACCAACATCGTAACCGAACAGATCCGCTGCATTCGGCGACGTTGTTAGTTCGTCCACTTCGATTTCTGCCGCCTTGATCAAGCGCGAAACCGATGGCGCGTCCGACAAAGCGATGCGCCTCGCTCGTAACGGCGTAGTTTGTAATTCTGCCAGGATTCGACTCAAAGAACGCGCAGCTTCGGCCTCATCTCGAACGACGACACAATGGCCGCCGACCATTTCCAGCTTCTCGCGAAACGTCTCGACCGGCGAACGAGCAACGTCCGGCCCCGAAGAAGCCAGCGCAATCGATGTCGGCTGGTTCTCAGCAGCACGCTCAGACTTTCTGTCCTCGGCCGCGTGCTCGTGGAGAGCGCTTTCAGCAAGATGAGCGCGGATGGAATTAAGAATCGCCACGCGGGCGTCGCTTGCTAATTGATCGGCCCTGATCATGAAACTGCGTCTCCCGTTTTGTAAGATCGCACGTAAGCGATCACTTTGCCGCGCATGGCTTCTGAATGTATGCCTTTGCCTTGGCCTTTCCTCGATTCTTAACCGCAACGCGGTTGCGCCCCTACAGCCCAGGGTTGGCCGCTTCGACTACCCTGGGATCTCTCGCGAAAGAACTATTCAACCGTAAAGCGGTTGCGCCCTTTCTCGGCGAATCAAAATCGGCGCAACCGCCTTGCGGTTGGGATTCAACAAATCTCTTACCCAGGGTAGCCGAAGCGGCAACCCTGGGCTGAAGGTCTGAACCGCGTTGCGGTTCGCGGCCGCATTCCGGATCCGGCTGGGCATTTTCAATCGTCTCCGAATCCATTCGTCTCACGCCAACGCTCCCGGAAACTTCTTGCGTCTATCGGTCGCAAATCTCGCGCCTTGGTCCAAGCACCCAGCGGCGGCGCGATCATTGTCAGGACGCCTCCAACCTTTCCAATCTTTCCCCCACGCACGATGAAGCGTTGAAACACACGAAGAAGCTTTCCATTCCATTCATACAAGCGAGGCCGGGTCATCACCGCCGCCCAAATCTTAAAGGCCAGATGCTCAAGTCTCCGACGCTTCGCTGGCCCTTCCTCCTGCCACCCGCCTCCCGCTTCCTGTCTTTCCGGACCTTCAGTAATTTTCGCGCGCAAGTATAAAAGCAATTCGGGAATATCTATTTTGACCGGACAGACCTCACGACATGCTCCGCACAAGCTGGACGCATAAGGCAATTGAGCGGCCTTGGCTAGGCCGAATAATTGGGGCGTGATCACGGCGCCAATTGGACCTGGATAGACTGATCCGTAGGCATGACCGCCGACCTGTTGATAAACGGGGCAGGCATTAAGACACGCGCCACAGCGTATGCAGGCCAGCGATTGCCGTGTTACTGCCCGAGCAAGCATGCGCGAACGTCCGTTATCGAGCAAGATGATGTGCAACTCATCCGGTCCTTCATCTTCGGGACGACGTTTGGTTCCGGTTATCAGTGATTGATAGCTCGTCAGATGCTGGCCCGTGCCTGAGCGTGGTAACAGCTTCAAAAAGACTTCAAGATTGGCGAAGCTCGGAATGACCTTCTCGATCCCCATCACCGCGATGTGCGTCTTTGGCAAACTGGTGGTCAGCCGAATGTTGCCTTCATTTTCCAAAATTAAAATGGTGCCGGTTTCAGCCACGCCAAAATTGACGCCACTGATGCCGATGTCCGCAGCGCCGAATTTTGCGCGTAAGATCTGGCGCGCAGTACTCGTCAGTTTCGACACGTCGCTGGTCCGCTCGATGCCCAGCTTATCGACAAACAATTCGGCAATCTGGCCTTTCGTCTTGTGAATTGCCGGAGCAATTATGTGCGAAGGCGTTTCACCGGCAAGCTGAATAATGTACTCGCCCAAATCTGTCTCCAACGCCTCGATTCCTTCGGCTTCCAGAGCGGCATTGAGATGAATCTCTTCAGTCGCCATGCTCTTGCTCTTGACCGCCAGGCGAGCATTCCTTTCGCGAGCGAGACGGCAAACAATGCTGTTTGCTTCCGCCGCGTCACGCGCCCAATGAATTTGCGCGCCTGCCTGGGTAGCGTTCGACTCAAATTGTTCGAGATACCCATCGAGATGAAGCAAGGTTTCGTCTTTGATAGCGCGGGCCTGAGAACGCAGGTCTTCCCAGTTAGGTAGACTTTTGGTCGCTTCAAGACGGCGCTCGCCAAAAAGAGAAGTCGCTTTCCGCAGCGCTCCGCGCAGCTGGGTGTCAGTTAACGCGGCGCGCGCGTTGGCATCGAATGTCTCTGACGTTAGATGAGTCACTACCGATACTTACCTACTAAACAAAGTATTGATTCCTAACCGCAACGCGGTTGCGGCCTCCAGCCCAGGGTTGCCGCTTCGGCTACCCTGGGATCGCGAATGGGGAATCAATCAACCGCAAAGCGGTTGCGGCGCTTGCTCTCAGGTGGCACAACCGCCTTGCGGTTGGTAATCAACGCCATTCATTCACCCAGGGTAGTCGAGGCGGCAACCCTGGGCTGG
>QHXG01000606.1 GCA_003222845.1 Acidobacteriota bacterium
GCTGGTCGCTTGCGAGTCGTCTGGCATTAAGGTCTCCGCTGGGATTGCTTTCCAAACGCTTCGATTCTTTCGCTAAAGTCGGTGGCGATCCCTCTCCGGATTGAGCTTCAGCTGTCGCGCGCATAGCCTGCAACGATTTGCCCTCGCGCCACCAATGAACAACCATGCCTGCCTGGGACAGCGTAAACGAAAGAAATACGCCAACTGCGTACAGCGGAATTAGCCTGCTAGTATCACCGCCAAAAGCCCAGACCAACAGACCAGAGAAAACCGCCAACAAGACGACNNAAAAAACTAGACGATCTCCAAGATTCGCGAGCTGGCGCGGGAGAAAGCGATCACGCGCGAGTAGTGATGCAAGCCGCGGAAATCCGGCGAACGAAGTATTTGCTGCCAGGATGAGAATGGCCGCGGTTGTCGCCTGCACTACGTAATAAAGCCAACCGAGATGACCAGTAAAAACTACGCGCGCAATCTGCGAAATGACCGTTTCATGTTCCAAGGGATGAACATTGAAAAAGTATGCGAGTATGCTTGCACCCACGAACATCGTGATCAGTAGCAAGGCCATCCATGAAAGCGTCGCAGCCGCATTTTTGGCTTCGGGTTGCTTAAAGGCCTGTACGCCATTCGAGATTGCTTCGATTCCTGTCAGCGCGGCGCAGCCATTTGCAAACGCTCCGAGCAGCAGAAACAAGTGTAAAGGCTGAGGGTGATAACCTTCGGCAATCTTAAGGTCAATATCGTTAGCAACCGCGGTTAGGCCGGGATTCATGAAATAACGGAACAGTCCAAAACCAATAAGGAACAGAAAGCTAAGAATGAATGCATAGCTTGGAGCGGCGAAAAGTGCACCTGCTTCTCGTACGCCTCGCAGGTTGGCGATTGTAACGAACGCGATAAAAAAGAGGCATAACCAAACACGATGATTGTGCAGACCCGCGAAGCGAGTTCCGACCATAGCCGAGGTTATCGCCTCGACTCCGGCAGCGACCGAGACCGATACGGTAAGGATGTAATCAACTAGAAGCGAGGCGCCGGCGACTAGTCCCGGCAAAGTACCCAGGTTCTCCTTTGCAACGATGAACGCGCCCCCGCCTGAAGGATAAGCGTATATGGTCTGCCGGTAACTAATCGTAACGATTACCAGCAAGACACAGATTGCGATTGAGATGGGAACAACCCGACTAAACGCATCAGTCTGACCAGCGACATAAGCCGCGGCCAGCACCAGGAGAATCTGTTCAGTTGCGTATGCAGTGGAAGACAGTGCGTCCGAAGCGAAGATCGCCAGGGCGGTCTTCTTGGTCAGTCGCTCGTGTGCTAAGCGTGCTGTTCTGATTGGTGTGCCAACCAGCAGACGCTTTAATGAGGCCATTTTTCTTCGTCAGCAGTAGCCGATTCGTTATCAGGAGCGCGCAAAAATGCCACAGCTTGCAACTTTGCGAAAAGCGCCGACTGTGGCGAGCCGCTCACCCAATGGTGGCTTGCTGCTTCATTGTGCTAAACAAACCCAAGCTTGTATCCGTGCCGTATATACGGGCTCTGCCTTTGAAAGTCAATGGGCTGATGCTACGTGCACGTTCTCGGGAAAGTTATTAGCACCGAAAAGAAGGGGGCCTAAAAAGAAAAGCGGGCGGGGCCCTCCCACAAGCCCCACCCTAAGGCCACGTGTCCTCACCCCACGCGACCACTTCGCCCACCGGGGAGGCGGGCGCGCGATGATTATGCACAAGTCGAATTCAAGATGCAACCCCAAGTTGAAAAATTTTTTAGAATTTTTCGCGCGCAAACGATAACAAAAATAGCTACGCTTGAAAAGACTCTTTCGCTTCTGAAATTTACGCTCCCCCAACCACAACAACAGACTCGATACTGTGAAGTAATACAACCACCTGATCGTCGTCTGTTTCTGGTCCTTTCATTTTCAGAGTCACATAGTCGTTAGTGACATCTGTGATTGTGCCTTCATAAACGCCGCCCGAAATGGTCTTGATGTTCACCGCTTTTGCCCGAAAGCGAATCAATAGGTTTTCCACGTGCTGAAAATCCATCTTCCTTTTCCTCCCCTGCGGTGCTTCAATTTCTGAATAAACTAACCGATCAAGACGCTTCAAGGCTCGCTCTTTCAGGTGGCCGTTCCCAAGCGACAAAGAACAATCGATAACCATCAGGGTCCTGCAGGCTTACGAAACGTCCGCCCCACCCTTCATCTCGTGGCGCCGTGATTTCAACTCCAGCCGTGGCCAACCGATCATAAAAACCATCAACGTCCGCTAGTCCAAAAACAAAGTGTACCCCGCGGCCCCTTTTCAGCATCGTTTCCACCTGCTGAACCAGATTGATGCGCAACGAACCGGCGCGTAACGTTGCGATTGGCGGTTCGGCTTCAGCTTGGTGCGATTCGATTTCCAGACCTAACGTTTGATGATAAAAGGTCACGGATTCCTCCAGATTGTTTACTTCAAGAAAGAGAAGTTCGAGACCTTTGATCATTAACAGCACTTTCAGCCTCAGAGCCAGGTGAGAATCAGATAGATTCCATAACCGCTACCGCAGACCAGTGACCAAAAAGCAATCTCCTGAGCGACCCAAAAGCGGCGGATCGGATGCGACGCGGCCAGTGATTCGCGCGCGTTGCTCATCGCTGAGTGTGCAATCAGGACACCGAACACAATCACGCCCGAAGCCAGAATCGAAAGCGGCCAAAGAAACCACAGACCATTCGAGCGCACCAGCAAGAGCAACATCAAGCCAAGGGCCAGACAGAGCAGCGCGCTCAACAACTGACCATAGACGCCGACCTCGCGCGCAGCGGGCGTAACGCGAACCGTCGAATTCTGTTTGACTGGCCGCCGCCTTTGCGAATCGTAATGGCTTCGAGTTTCTTCATCGCGCAGCACTCGGTACGCTTCATTCAGCGCCTTCATTTCCTCTTCCGTGCCGCCGCGATCCGGATGCCGCTTGTGCGCCTCTCGCTTATACAATCTTTCGATCTCGCGCGCAGAATCGTCTTCGCGCGCGCCTATAATCGCATAGTAATCTCTGTTATGGTCGAACTGATCCAACTTGGCTCGGCATTGTAAGTTCGTGATCGTCAAAAATTCAATTCACATCGCCATCCGCGATGGATCTCAAGCACTGTGACCACCGGCGTTCCTGTGGTACTTTTTTGTCGATGGGTCAACAGTTCGATTCAGGAGACGAT
>QHXG01000057.1 GCA_003222845.1 Acidobacteriota bacterium
ACCGTGGCTGCCATTCCCACGAAAAACTTGACGGCTTGCGAAGCGATGGTTACCGCGCCTCCGCGAGCAGTGCGGCTACCCAGATCACTTTTCAAATGTTCAGTGCTGAAATGACGATGTTGCTCGTCAATCAGAAGCTGCGGTTGTGAATTACTGGAGAGCATCTCGAAAAATGTAACTTGAAGTGGGATTCTCGCGATGGGTCCCGTAAGGTGGGCGGCAGAAGCGCCACCATCATTATACAGAAAGAAAGCAGTCCTGAATCCACTGAATTGCGGAATTTCGAGGAAATTCTTCACCTTTACAACTATTTGGCTGTTAATCGTAACGAGTTTATTCGGGTCATTGTACTTCGGCGCCATTGCTAGCATGGCCCCGACACTCGATTCCTAGCGTGAAAGGAAGAGACAATGTTTGGCTTCGAAAAGAGCCTACGACGGCACGCACGCGCACTGTTCCCGTTGACACTTCTCTTAGGCGTCATTGCCTTTGAGACCACGGCCTGCGCTGACACCGTAACCCTCACGGGCGGGCAGGTCGTCGTAGCTAAAACGCTAAACGGGTCCGTGATGTCAGCGAACCTGACTGGCGAAGGTCTAAGTATCAGTTCGAGGGTGGATGATTTCCCACTCTCATTGCTTTCTCCAAACTCTTACATTTCCGCCACAATTGGGTGCGGGTGTGACGGGACCGGCTTCGTGACCTACAAAGGCATCACCGTGGGCGCTTTCCAAGGTAACGGGACCTTTACCGAGTCAATCATCACCGGCTCAGTAATGCTCCTGGGCAACTTCAGCAATCTCGGTCAGCCGCCTTTTCCGATCACCGTCAATTATGTTGGCGCGGGCGTTTTGGAAAGAACGCCAACGCGGACGACCTTTACAATCACCTACCCTGTTCCCGAGCCGGGATCGTTACTGTTGCTTGCCACGAGCCTAGCGGGAGCCGTGGCGGCCCTGCGGCGTCGAAGCAAAAGAACATGGTCTGAAGCACGGGCCAGCGGTGCTGAGACAAGTAGCGGTTCCTGAAATGCGGGAGACTCAGGAAATGGTCGATACACCATCCAGTCTGGTTCAGAATTTCCTGGCGAGGCCGGAGGTGCATCAGCAGTGGAGCCGTGACTACCGGACCGGTGACAATGAAACGTTCTTCGAGCAGGCGTTTGACCACATTCTGCGCGTGCTGAAACCTTCGCCTGGCGCGACTTTCCTCGATGCGGGCTGCGGCAGTTGTGCGCACTCTGTTCGCCTGGCGCGACGTGGCTTCAATGTCCACGCCGTGGACTTTTCCGAGAGCGCGCTGGCTATGGCCCAGGACTATGTCAGCTCCAAGCAACTCCGGGAACGAATAACGCTAGGGCGCGAGAGCTTGCTCGAGCTTTCATTCCCCGACGACACCTTTGACTACGTTCTCTGTTGGGGCGTGCTGATGCACATCCCCGAAGTCGAACGTGCCGTGTCTGAGTTGTCAAGGATCATTAAGCCGGGCGGAACACTCGTCGTTAGTGAAGGCAACAAGGCTTCGCTCGAAGCGGTCGGTCTTCGCAGCCTAAGGCGGCTCCTTCGAAGGGAGAAAGCAGAAGTCAGGGAAAAGCCCGAAGGTCTCGAGTATTGGACAGCAAAGAGCGGTGACGCACTAGTTACCCGCCAGGCCAATATCAGATGGTTGATAAAGAGCTTTGAGGCGCACGGGCTGACGCTCACAAGGCGCGTTGCCGGCCAACTCTCTGAGAGCTACACGAGACTCTCCGCGCCGCCACTCAAGCAGCTCGTCCATGTACGTAACAATTTCTGGTTCCAGCACGTGAGATGGCCTGGACCGGCGTTCGGCAACATTATGTTTTTCCACTAGCCCAGGCATTTACGCCTGGTTGCTGGAAGTGGCGTTAGTTCTTGAGCAACCATTTATGGGGCTTTCGCAGATACCTTCGGGAAAGACACGGCTACGGCAATTGTGGCAAGCCTCCTGAAAGGAGGCTTGTGGATTAATCGTCTTAAGTTCCCCAGGCGTAAACGCAGGTATTCGCCGGGCACTAACTTCCAGCCGAGTCTATGCAGCCACCAGGTGGCGGGGCGGGGAGACTGTTCTCCCGGCTCTGCGCAATCGATACCGATCATTACGTCGCTGGGCTCGAAAACGCGACGCAACGTCCACAGCGCGCGCCGCGATTGATACGCTGAAGTTACCACGAGAATCGATCGTAGATTTCGTTCAAGCGCGTACTGACGCAAATGCACGGCTTCGTCGTATGTAGTCGTCACCGCGCCGGGAACGATTTCGATCCTCTCAATGGGAACGCCTTGCCCTTTAAGCTCGTCCACCGCGCGTTCAACGAACAGAGGATTGCGCTGCCCTGCGCCGGACCAGCCGCTGCGTTGATTGTCATTGGTAAGAGCAATTCTGGCGGCGCGTCCTTCGTGAAAAAGCTGCGCCGCGCGATGCGTGCGCTCACGATAAGTCGACGAGCCGGCCAATACCGCGATCGCGTCTGCCTGCGACAACTCAGCTTTGACGATGAGCCCTTTCGCCGCGATCCAGGCCAGCAACGGCCAAGCACCCAGCGACAACAAACCAACAAGGATCCAGCGCCGCATTCGAGACTTAGTCCGTCCAGTCATCACGCTCTCTCCTGATTCATGCCCGGCGCCGCCGGTGCGAAGTTCATCGCCGGCTGAGCCAACAAAGAATCATACAGAGCTAGCGTTCGCTCGAGTTGGGCTGAGCACGACAATTTCTCGGCGACAAACTGCCTTCCGCGTTCCCCCATTGCTTGTGCGCGTTTTGGATCACGAAGAAGCTGGATTATTCGCTCCGCCATCTCTTCGTCGTTACCGGCCGGGACGATGTATCCTGTTTCGCCCTCGGTGACTGCTTCGCGCGCGCCGCCCACGTCGGTGACAACGACCGGCCGCGCCGCTGCCATGTATTCGAGAATTGCATTAGAAAAACCTTCGGCCTTTGAACTAAGGACGCAGACGTCCGAGACCGATAGCAAGTCGGCAACTTGTTCACATCTGCCGAGGAAGAAAACGTCGCGTTCCAAACCAAGTTGCGCGGCCAGTGCTTGCAGGCTGGACATCAGCTTGCCCTCACCGGCTACGATGAACGCTGAATTAGCGACAGCGGCGTGCGCCCGAGCCGCGGCCCGCAGAAAAGTATTGTGATCTTTTACGGGATGATTGACATTCGCAACAATGGTCACGAAGCGCCGCTCCGAATCCTGAGGCAATCCAAACATAGCGAGCGCCGCTTCACGCGACTGTCCGGACGACGGCATGGCTCGTGCCGTATCCAGGCCGTTATAGAGCGTGACGATTTTTTTCGCTGGCGCACCTTCGCGAATCAGTTGATCTCGAACGGCATTGGAATTGGCGATAACCTGATGCGCGAATCGATATACGAGGCGTTCGACCCGCTTCTGCATCGGCGTGCGGAATCCGTCGGTCTCTCGTTTTGACGCGATGCGCACCGGAACGCGAGCGATCGCCGCCGCCGTCATGCCGAAAATATTTGTGTAAAAGTCGTGCGTGTGAACAACGCTAATCTTATTCTCTTTCAGGAACCGCGCGAGTCGCCGAATTTGCGTTGCAAAGTTGCGATCGTAAAAACTGGTGAGCCGATACTCGCGGACTTCTCCCAGGCCGAGATGGTCTGCTTCTATGAGCAGCGATCCTTGCTTCTGCAGGCACGCGAGACGCACGTCACAGCGACCGGTGCTTTGCAGCAAGCGCACTAGCTGAATCGCCTGACGTTCAGTGCCGCCCTGCTCAAAGCTGTCGATGATGTGCAAGACTCTGGGTTTCACTTCACGTCATCCTTCGATGAAACCTGCGGGAATTGATTCTGTGTGACAGTAGCCACGCCATTCTTCCTTTGCAACTCTGCTATAAGTTCACGTCGAATAGGACTATGGTTCCGATCTTCAGGCAAGCTTGATAGGGTGTCGCGATAGAATTTCACGGCTGTAACATCATTGAATGTCGGATTTTCTCGCAGCCATAGTTTCCAAAACGCTTCCAAACGCGCACCACGCTGGTGATCATTCGCGATGCCCAAAAGATGATTTTGAAGTCCCATCAGCCGTTCGGGCGATAATTGCTTCAAACTCGCGCGCATGACCGGTCTTATTTCGCTCCGGTTGCCATTTTGATCGTCGACTACCATCGTGAGGACACTAACTTCCGGAGGATCGAGATCCTCGAAAGTTGGATAGCCAGCCATGGGCCAGGTTTGGAGTTTGCCGACGGCACTCAAAATTGCGACATAGACCAAGACACTTCCAACCACAGCCGCAGGCAGCGTGAACCGACGTTTCAAAACCGTGGCCGTAACAGGTTCTTTTGCAATGCTACACGTCCGTGAATCTGCAATTTGGCGGTAGATTCTTTGGCCTATCTGAATTACTGCCCCGAGGTACAAGAACGGAACCGCGAACCAGAATATTGGAAACCGTTTCATCCATTCGCGATAAGCGGCGAATCCCTTCCACGTTTGCGAACCCACGATCACATGCATATCTCTCATCAGAGCCCCCGAATCAAGGCTTGTTAACTGATGCTTCTCCAAGGACTCGCGATCCAGCGCATTAATATATGTAACTCTGTTCAGCAGATCGAAGACCCGAAATGAAGCAACTGTCCGGCGGCAGAGCTTACAGTTTCCGTCATAAACGAGATACATCTGCTTCGGAAAAAGGCGCCGGCCGATCCAGCTAAGGAATCTGTTCCAGTCCACAAAGGCTACATAGCAGGCTTGAAGATTCCAAAATGAGATCCTCATGAACAGATTTGTGGCGTTGTGAAAGGCCAGTCCGCCCAAAGGAGCAAGCCAACGCACCGCCGAAAAGAAAATTAGAAATATGAATGATAGTTCGAACGCCAGCGTGAAGAGCGCGGAAACCTTGAAGAGCAGCGGGTGATGGTCGATGCGGAAAACGGGCATCCAGCCCGACAGTTCCATCCACTTGTTGTACATGAGGTTTCGCGGATTGTCGCTCCAGGCCCAGCGGTAACCTGAGGTCCACATCTTCCAAACGCCGGCGGAGAAATAGATCACGCCCATCAACAACCAGACGAAACGTAAAGGCAAAGCATAAGCGATACATGAGGTCGGTGGTTCAGTAGTGCCGCGGTCAGCTCGCCGCCACGACTTGCGTACTGCATCAATCGACAGGACGTCTGAACAAGGGCTGACGGCCAGGATCGCCATGAACCAGATCAGGTGGTGATAGTGGTTGATCTTTCCAAAGACTTGAGGAACGCCAAGCACGTAGATCGACAACACGAGACAGATAATTATCGAAGTGCGAGTAAAGAGCCCAAGGATACACGCGATGCATCCCAACGTCAGAGCGAGCGCCGCGTACCAGGCGACGGTTTCGGTTATTGGGATGTGTGAAATAAGAAAGTTGAGTCCGGTTGGCGGGAACCGGAGCTCGGGCGGAAGGCTGCCGAACCATGCGACATTGCCCATCGAAAACGAAAACAGAACCAGCGTGAATAAGACAATTCGAAAGACGGCCAGGTTTACTGGGGCGGATGTTGCTGTGAAAAAGTCTCGCACGAATTTCGGCGCGCGATTCCAGAAAAGATAGGGAACGATTAACATCAGCGCCCCAGTCCCAATCACCGCAATTTCATACTTTGGTTTCATGCGCAGAATCCGTCGTCTTAATGCTCGAAGCTGTCAATGATTCGAAGGACTTTGTGTTTCAAGGCGTGAAGGCTTGCGCTCCTGTGTCTTTCTCAGCGGACGCTGGGCGTGCGACCGCGTCGCGCCAGCCCGCGGGGTAGGCGACGCACCCGGCGCCCTGCCGGGGAAGCACTTCGTCGGCGCGCCCCGCACCGAGGTCGCCCGCGACGCACACCTCGCTGCTTGCGAACGCTGTGAGCGGCCGGCTGAATCTGCCGAACGCCTCGCGCGCAATTGGAATCTTCGCGGGGTCATAGCCAAGCAGGTGCGCGCCGGCCCAATCCACGGCGGCTGCGTTCGAGCCCGCGAGCAGAAGTCCCATCGGGAGTGGCTGCGGCGCGAGCGGCCCATCGCCCTGCCCTGCGACGACGGCGTCCACGACGTGCAGTACCCGGCGTTGGACCTCGTCACGGAGCACGCCGTCTGCCGTGCCGTAGAGCAGGATACGGTTGAGGTCTAGGCACGTGCGCCAGATGGTGTCATTGCCGGACCAAGCGCCCTCGATCTCCGCGTCCTCCCCCAACATCCGGAGTGCGCGGTCAATGGGAACCGAAAGGCCATGCCAAAGCCTCGCGCTAGTGCGCGTGCCCGCCGTGTTCTGCCGATCCGCCAGATGCTCAAGGGCGCCCTTCAGGATGCCGCCGCCATCGTAACAGTCGCCTCCTCGGTGGGGACCGCCGACGCGGTGGTGCGGCAGGAACTCCTTGTTGCCGTTGATGCCGATGAGGTTCTTGAGTGCGCAGGTCAGCCCCGCCTTCTTGTGGGTCTTCAGCTTCGGAAGGTTGATAACGACGTCGGCCTCGATCACCTCGCGCGCAACGAGATATTGATGACGCCCGGGCGCGTGCGTGCGTGCCAGCAGCCGCGGGTCGTAGCAAGTTACGCGGAAACGACCGCGGTCGTCGGTGATCGGCTCCAGCAGACTCTCGCTGCCCAGGTCGAAGAGCACGAAGCGGTCCGCGGGCTGGAGGTCTTCCGCCGCCACGCGGACACCGCTCACTACAGTGCTGACGGTGCGGCGGAAGTCGCGGACGCCTTTGAATCGCGGCTCCTGCTGCGCAAACTCTTCCGCCCACGAGTCGAGACCCATCCGGCGCGTCATCTCCGCGAAATCGCAAGCCTGGAGCGGTGCGTCACCGACCATAACCTCCGCCGCGCCTGAGCGCAAAGCCTCTTCGACGGCGGCACTTATCAAAGACCCGTGCGTGACGAGCGGCTTCATTCCCCAGGGCCCGAGGTTTTCGTGCATCACCAGGTTGGGCTTGACGAGCACGCGCGCGCCGCGCGGCACGACATTGGCGAAGGCGCCTTTATCGCCGCCCCCTGTCCAGCCGAGCAATCGTGCGATGCGCCGGAGCGCCGATCTAATCTCGTCGTCCGAGGCGCTGAGAGGCTCCGCGTAGTCGGAGATGTGGGTCCGCACGACGGCCACGCGCGGATCGAATGTGATCTCCTCGGGCACCTTCGTCACCGTGTTTACCTCCCCCCCGGCACGACCTCGCTCACGACGGGCCGCCACTTGTTAGATTTCGTCCGCGGGACGCTCTCGACTAGCACCAACGACACGTCAATGTTCGGCAGGTTAGCTGACGCCGCGGTGAGTATCGCGCCGCGGCTCTCCTCGCCGAAGCCTTCGCGTGGGACGATGCACAACTCAACTGAGTAGTCTCGCCGCTGGATGATGAAGAACTCCCGGACTGGGTAGTCCTTCAACATGTGCGGCAACTGAAGCGGGTTCAGCCAGCAACCGTCCGGCAACCAGATGCGGTCGAGGTCGCGCCCCAGCACCTCGTGCAGGACAAAGGCCGGGTGGCCGGGACGGCTCCCGTCGGGGAAGTGCGCGAGGTCGCCGATGCGGTAGCGTATCAAGGGCATCGCGTCGGCGTGCAGCTTCGTCACGAGAATGCCCGAGTCCCGCTCGGGCGTCTCCGGCTCCAGGACGACGTTCGACCAGTCCACCTCGAAGTCGTGTGTCCGCCCCGGCTCGAACTGAAAACCCATCGGTCCCACGTCGCGGCTACCGTACCGCTCGTGGACTGGGCGGCCGAAAGTCCTTTCAACGACCTCGCGGTGCTCCGGCCAGAGCTTCTCCGCGCCCGTGACCAGGGCCCGCCTCGGGTAGTTTGGCCGCAGGCCGCAGGCCGTCAGGTGCTCGGCTAGGGCCGCGAGAGCGCCCGCGTAAGCGATGATGCACGCCGGCCGCCAGCGTTCAAATTCCTTGTGGTAGCCCTCGAGCACTTCAGACGACAGACGGAAGCAGTCAAACCAACGGACGTTGGCCTCGAAGTCGTGGTAGCGTTCGAGCAGGCTCTCGCGGGCGAGCGGGTCGAGGTGGTGGCCCCAGAAAAAGGCGGTCGCCGCTCCTGCTGGAACGCCAACCCGTTCCAGAGCATATTCAATCGCGCTCTCGCGCCAGCCCGCCTCCTCAGGCCCGAGCCAGACCTCCGTGGGAGCGCCCGTCGAGCCGCCCGTCGCATCCTTGCGCAGGAGAGAGCGTGGCACAGCCTGCGACACGAGCCCGAAGCCGGCACGCCGTACATCATCGCGCTCCAGCACGGGCAGCTGCGCGAACTCTTCGAAACCAAAGTCCGAAAGTGGGTTAAAGCCCGCGCTTTGGAACAGTTCTGCGTAGTAGTCGGTTTCGCTCGCCGCACGCCGCACGGCGAAGCGCAAACGTTCGAGGACCCACGCCCGCCGCTGCTCCGCGCCCCATCCGGCCGCGCGCCGACGGAAGCGCAGCCCATCGAAGTAGTGAAGCGCGGCAGCACGCCGCGACCCCCGCGCCACGCGCTGGAGCCTCCAGAGAGGCAGCAGTGCCCCGCGCGACAGAAGCTCGTGTGTTTTTGCGCCCAACATCCCCATTGTCCTCATACTCGTGAAATGGCTAAGGTTTCACCGTGCTCGGCTCCGTACGCTCGCGAATCGGTTCCCAGCGCGCGTATCGCTCACCGCGAAGAAATTTGAATATAGCAATCAGCGAAGCAACGTTCGCCAGCAGGAAGTATTGGGGGAGAGCCAGTAATCGGCTGCGCTTGCCCAGCCGATCCAGGAGCCAGGCGATCGCTCCACAGGCGTAACCAGCAAGCTGACAGGCGAGCAGTATTCGGTAGAAAAGAAAATCGGACGCCAGGATCGCCGATGCTCCCAACAGGGCCAGCAGGAAGACTGGCACGAGATAGCGCATGACTTTGTGCGACAGGAGCTGCACTGCGTAGAACCCGCTGCGAATTGGATTTAGCATCGCGCGATGTCGCCATAGATCGGTAAACGTCTGCGCGATCACTCGCACGCGCATTTTCAATTCATTGTCGCTTCGCCGATTTGTCTCTTCGGTGCAGATGGCGTTCGGCTCGTAGACGGCGCGCAAACCTTGCTCGACCATTTTGGTCGCAATGATGAAGTCGCTGCACGCTTCGTGATAAAGCGGGACATACGCTGAGCGACGCACGGCGTAAAGACAACCTGACGCCCCAATCAGAGAACAGGCGCGGCTCTCGTGTTTCTTCAGAAAGGTTTCATAACTCCAGTACGAACGCGCGCCGCGTCCCACTCGCGACTCAGATGGATCGACGTAGATCAGCCTTCCAGCAACGCAACCAACTGTTGGGTCGGCAAAATTCGGGATCAGAGCACGCACGACGTCAGTTTTGTAAAGACTGGTAGCATCTGAAAAGAGAATGATCTCGCCGGCGGCTTGCGCAACTGCGGCGTTCTGCGCGGCAGTCTTGCCCAGGCGCTCAGGCTGGCGAACAAGTTTCACGCCTTGTCTGCTGTATTTTCTAACGATGTCGTCGGTGCGATCAGTGGAACAATCGGAAGCTACGATAATCTCGATTAGCTCATGCGGATAGCCGAGCGCGAGAGTATTCTCAAGCTTCGCTGCAAGAACGAGTTCTTCGTTGTACGCGGTGATGATGATGCTGACGGTCGGTTGATAATCGCCAGCTCGCACCGTCAAGGGGCGAAATATGCTTACTATGAAGAGCAGCAGTGGATAGCCCGCATACGCGTATATCAACGCCGCGGCGCTCAACCAAAAGGCCATCTCCATCGCGATCTTCATATGGTCGATGGATTCCTTTCGCCGATCAGAGACGAGACGCGCGCCTGGTTGTTTCGCGCTTTCTCAATTTCAAGCGCGACCGCTTTTCCGGTTTCCGCCTCATAGAGGCGACGCAAACAAACGGCGTAGCCTACCAGGTAATAGACATACCAGGCATAAGCGACCGAACCGAAGAAACTGGAAACCATGTAGGCCAGGAGCGAGGCCTGCAAGCCTATTGCCAGATAGTAATAACGCGAGCTGCTTGGCTTCCCAAAGGTTTCCCGCGTAACCTGGCCGAGTTTTCTGAGGGGCGTCACGATGAACATCGCATAAATCGCCAGCGCCGCTATTCCCATCTCAGCGGCAACTTGCGTGTAGGCGTTATGACTCACCTGTTCGTGAATCGATACATTATGAAAGTTCCCCATGCCAACCCCGAGAAGCGGATGTCGAATGGCCGTCAGGATGGAACGGAACAGAAGCTCGCGACGCACCCCGGCGGAGCCGAGCGGATCGAGGCTGGGTACGAAAATCGACGCTATCCTGATGGCGTAGTTCGGCGCCAACGCCAGAACCAGCAGCAACAAGACCACTCCTGCTATGACAATTGTGAACCGGTGGCGGTGACCGATCTTCCAGGCGAGGAAGGCAGATGCGACTAGCAGACCGATGAACCCACCTCGCGAAAAGGTGAGAACGACGGCTGCCAGCATCAACAGCGCCGTACCCCCATAAAGCACTCTTCGGATAGGACGGCGAGTGGCAAAGCAGAGCGCCATGGCGATCGGAATAATGGTTACCAAATGAAGGGCCATGTCGTTCGGATTGCCGAAGAGTCCTTCGCCTCTGCCGCTTACCCGGTATCCTTCAACTGTCATCAAGCCCAGGCGGTAGTCGTTGATTGCGCTCAGGCTCAGCCAGATGCTCACACAGAGCGCCAGGAATAACAGCGCCTTGAGTCTTGCGTGTGTGCGCACGACGTTGACGATTACGATGAAGATCACAATGCAGCGAATAAACGTGCCGCTGAACTCATACCAAGCGTCCGCAGGGCTGATGGCGAGAGGAATCGAAAGCAATCCTGCCAGACCGAACAGCAGGACGAGGTTCACTTCTCGCAGTGGAGCTGTAAGCGTCCCTTCCAAAGCAAGCTGAGTGGGAACAAAGAAACCCAGCGTAATCAGTCCTACGATTAAGGCTATCGAGGCAGTCAGCGCCGACGGATAGAACTCCGCCGGTCGGGCATAGAGAAGTAATGTGAAGAGCCAAAGCGCTGCATAGGAGAACACATGCCCGCGCTTGAGGAGAGTTTTCGTTGCTCCATTCAGTCCCGAAAGATTCCCGCTCGTGTCCCTAGCCTTAGGGCTCTCGAGCGATAACCGTCGATCGGTTGTGACGCCTTTGCTTTTGGGAGTCGCGTCGGCCAAGGCCATGGTGCTGGTTGCGCGCAATCCTTTGGAGCGCTTCACAGGTTGATAATCATTGCGCAGGCGACGTCTCATCATTTAAGCATTTCGATCTTAATTACGCGCAAAACTGAAAGAAGCGCAGGTCCCTGCGCTTCTTCGATTCAGACTACTACACCGTGACTTCTCGCAATTCGGAACTAGATTGCAGCGCTCGGTTCGTCGGCAATTGCGACCAAAGTACGGACCCGCTCGCGCAGGGCTAACTCAAACTGCCGCGCTTCTTCGACTTCTTTAAAGGAAAGCGCGCGCAATTCTTCCTCGATGCGGCGCCGATAGTCGGACACCAGAGAATCAGAAACGCCTAATGTGGCCGCAACTTCCAATTGTGTGGCCGTGTCGGGGCTCAAATAACAATGCCAGAGCACGCCCAGCATGCGGTTGTATTGCTTGACCTTGCCGCGAACATTGGCTTGTAGATTCGTCAGGAACTTTTCGACCGATCCCGCTGCCTCGCGCTCCGATTCGTGTCGCAACAAAGACTGCTCGGGATTCTCGCGCTGATCGGCAGGATCATAATGCGGTCCTTCCGAATCTGAGTCATCGCCGCCCAAAGGCACGAGGTAAATATCCATGACCGGCAGGCGCGACATAACCAGACTACGCAGAGTGCGCACATCCGCCGGCGAATCAATAGCGTCCAGCACCGAAATTATCAGGTCCTCGAGGTCAGAGTTACTGATCACAATCTGCGCGTCGCCAGTGCAGCCCACCATCCGCGTATCGCGTTGGCGAACCGGAATCATGTGCGCGCGTTGTTCCATCTCATGTGAGCCGCGGCCCCGCTTGCTGTCCGGCCACTCGCTCAGTCCGTAGACCCGATCGGCCAAACGACGGTGTTGCTCCTCAGAATTTCCGTTGCTGTCAAAACGGCGGAAGTTTGCGCTTGATTGAATCAGTGTCGAAATCCGGCGTGCCAGCCGGTAACTTTCCGGGTGACGTTTCCGCAATTCAGCCGTGAGTAAGTTCGTCAGTTCGATCTGGCCAATCTCGCATTCAATCTCAGCGTCCGTCATCTCGGTATCAAGGTAATGCTGAAACCGAGACTTCGTTAACAACTGGACGAACAACTCCTGGGTTAAGTCTGTGTACGCGCTGGTAGCGCCCTCTTCAATCAACAAGCCGGCACTGCGCGAAGCACGCACCAGCGGATGATTGCTGACGATGCGGTGCAGCTCAGCCCACAGACGGTTAACGTCCGAGGTTTGCAGGCTCTCAACCCAATGCCCGGCCCTTGCGCTGCGTTCTGAAAGTCGCGTCGAACGTGGCACTTCGCGAGCCATGTTGACAGTAGGATCTGGCGTCGTTTTTTGAGTGATTGATTTCACGATGGTAGAGTTTTGTCCCGAAAAGATGGGTGACAGTTAGCGTGATCAGGCTAAAATCAAGCTCATCTGTCATGTGCTGTGCCCTGAGCCGACGGTCTGCGGTAAGGGTTGTGAAGCTTGCTGGGGGCAACCGGTGCTCGACCGAAGACAGGCAGCCTGGTCGAGGCGCACAGCTATTCTCTTGTCCTTTTCAATCCCGAAAAGATGTTGCTTGTTCCGGCCGTCTTGCAGCCGGCCAAACGCGGGAAACTGGGGTTCGATCTACGCGGCATTCTCTCTGCGTCATCGAAGAAGGAAATCAAGGAGTAAAATGGCTCCTCGATCAACCTTGAAGAATCTTAGCAACAAATTGAAAATTGGGCAACAATTTTTTACACAGCCTGCAACTGCTGAAATAGTTAGAGAAAGCGGCTGCGAGCCAAGACCCAGTCTCTGGAAATCGAAATCGATTCGACTTTTTTAGCAGTTGGTAGAGGCAAGTCTAAAGGAAAGTTCAGTACAGTTATCAATGGTGAGCATGTTTCGGAAGCGCGCAAGTTGCCCCTCATCACAAGAGTTGCTTGGATATTATCTTTCAAGCGTAACCGATGAACAGAGATCGCGCGTTCAGGGTCATCTCCTCTCCTGTGATTTCTGTAACGCCGAATTGCAATTGCTGACTCGACATCGCGGCGATGTTGAAGAAGATGCTTTGGTAGAAATGCCGGCTCAACTTCGACGACTAGCGGAGCGGTTGTTGCGCCGAAGCGCAGCGGCGTTTAGCGAATTGTCGGAACTCGTAAATACGCGCCAGCTCTCGCACTGACCAAATCGTCAGGCGTTCAATGTCCCTGAATCCGCAGCTTTCCTAGTAGTGTTCCGCGGCAACTCGATCGTGAATTGACTCCCTTCACCAAAGCGAGATTCGACGATCACTTCTCCTCCGTGCGCTCGCGCCAGGTGTTTCACTATCGCCAACCCCAGACCCGTTCCTCCGAGTTCGCGCGAGCGAGCGCGATCCACTCGATAGAATCTCTCGAATAGACGATCGAGGTGGTGGGCAGGAATTCCCTCGCCGCCGTCTTCAACGCTAATGCGATCGGTACGATTGCTTTCATGCCTGATCGCGACAGTGCCGCCTTCGCGATTGAACTTAATTGCGTTGTCGACCAGATTCGTGAGCATTTGGACGAGCCGCTGCGGGTCAGCGAAAACTTCGGCTTTCTGATCGACGAGATCGTTGACGGTAATCTTTCGAGCCGCGGCGGATGCGGAGAGGCTCGCGATAACGTCTTCGACCAACGGATAAAGTTGAATGATTTCAGGTTTCACCTTTACGTTTCCGGCTTCGATCGCGCTCAGTTCCAGAATGTCATCGATAAGGTGGTGCATGCGGTCCGCATTCTTCTGAATGATGGAAAGGAAGCGGCGATTGTTTTTGTGATCTTCGATGGCACCGTTTTCAAGCGTCTCGGCCAACGCTCTGATCGAAGTTAAGGGTGTGCGCAGCTCGTGCGAGACGTTCGAAAGAAACTCTTGCCTGATAATCTCCAGCCGCTCGAGTCGAGTAACATCAAAGAAGACGCCCACTGCGCCGCCGGATCCATGTCCGTTCGTCGATAGCAAAGGCACCACTCGGAGATCGAAGACCCGCCTTTCCTGTCCGTAAGTCTCGACCTTTACGCCCGTGCGCTCCTTGCCGCGGACCGCATCCAGAAAAGCGTCATAGATCGCGGGATTTCGCGTCAATTCCGTCAAGCGACGCGAGTCGATCACGTCATTAAGGTCAGTAAAGAGATTCCGGGCGGCCCGGTTTGACGCGACGACGCGCATGTCGGCGTCAATCACCAGCAAGCCTTCGCGCATTTCCCTTAGTGCGGAATCGAGAAACTTGGCCGAGAAGTGTGATGAATTCAAACCGCTTGGAGCTGTGTCGAGATCGGTTTCGCTGATAGTTGCTCTCTCTCGTCTTCGTCCCAGAAGCAAGCCAAGACTGAAACCGATGGCTAGTACCGATGCCGCAAGCATAGGCACGCGCAGCAATCCTGATATCAATGCGGCGAGGACAAGCAGCGCTATAAGAGCGAGGAAGACGGGACCAAAAATCGATCGAGATTCAATCATTCGTTGAACTTGCTGCGGCCTTTGTTTCAGGCGCGCAACCGACGAAACGATAACCGACGCCGACCACGGTTTCGATGCAGTTGCCGCAGCCTCCCAGTTTTTGCCGCAAGCGACGAATATGAACGTCCAGTGTGCGCGCGTCGCCGTAATAGCTGTATCCCCACACTTGATCGAGTAATTGCGTACGGTTGATAACGCGGCCGCGCTTCTTTGCCAGCGTTGATAGCAGGAGGAATTCTTTGTTTGTAAGTTTCACATTCTCGCCAACACACGAAGCTCGGACGTCGGCGAAGTCGATCGCCAGGCGGCCATCATCGTAGCGTTCGAGCACGTCCTCGTCTACGCGACGCAGTACCGCACGGACGCGCGCCATTAATTCGCGGACCGAAAAGGGTTTGGCGATATAATCGTCGGCGCCCAGGTCAAGGCCGGCGATGCGATCCGCTTCCGAAGTTTTTGCGGTCAACATGATGATTGGCGTCCGCCGCGTTTGGTTCTCGCGACGCAGGCGACGGCACAACTCCATTCCATTCATGCCGGGAAGCATTAAATCGAGAACAATCACACTCGGTGGGTTATGGGCATCGAGGGCAAGCGTTAGACCTTGCTCGCCCGTCGAAGCAACGACCGCGGAGAAGCCCTCAGACTCGAGGTTGTACTTTACGCTCTCGGCTATGTCAGCGTCGTCTTCGATGATTAGAGCAGTTTTTGGCATTGCGGCATGCGCCTAGTCGCTACATAGCGAATATCAACTTGTCTTACCAATAATTGCGGCGACGAGTCCAATAAGCAGAAACGATAAAGCAGCGAAGAAGGCGGCGGCCGGAATGGTGAGAACCCAGGCCCAGACAATTCTGCCCGCCACGCGCCACTTGACTGCCGATAGCCGAGTCGTTGAACCCACGCCGGTTATTGCTCCAGTTATCGTATGTGTGGTTGAGACAGGGATGCCTAGAAACGTGGCGCCGAACAATGTCACAGCGCCCGCGGTCTCGGCGCTGAATCCTCCCACGGGCCGCAGTTTCGTAATCTTTGATCCCATCGTATGAACGATGCGCCAACCACCGGACAAAGTGCCCAACGCTATCGCTGCATGTGCGAGCAGCACCACGTAGATCGGGATTGCAGGCAGGGACCCTTTCTCCCCTAGTTGCAAATTGAACATTCCCGCGGTGGCGAGCACAACCGTGATGATGCCCATGGTCTTTTGGGCATCGTTACCGCCATGCCCCAATGAGTACATCGCCGCAGAGAACAATTGGCCGCGCCGAAACGTCTTATCCACCTGTGACGGAGTCCAGCGGTGGAAGATCCAATAAACCGCGACCATCAACGCAAAACCGAGCACGAATCCAATTACCGGCGAGGCCACAATAAATATAAGCGTTTTGATCCAACCATCGGGTTTAAGCAGGCCACTGAAGCCTCGATAAGCGGCGATTGCCGCGCCACCATAGCCTCCAATCAGCGCGTGAGAACTTGAAGTCGGCAGTCCCAGGTACCAGGTAATCAGGTTCCAGATAATTGCTCCTATCAGACCCGCACATAATACGTAGAGACGCAGGTCCTCGCGAATTAGATCGATACGCACCAAATCGCCGCCAATGGTTTTCGCTACTCGTGTGCCAAAGATGGCGAAGGCGATGAAATTGAAAGTTGCGGCCCAAATCACGGCATACCGCGGTGAAAGGACTCGAGTCGAAACTACTGTAGCGATCGAATTCGCCGCGTCGTGAAAGCCGTTAGTGAAATCGAATATTAGCGCGATAAAGACAATCAAAAGCGCAATAGCTACTGTCGTGGTCATCGGTCTCCGTCGAAAGTGATTTTTGGATAAACCGGAACGCCGGTCATTCAATCACACTTCCAGAGTAACTGGCTAGTAATTGGACGGCACTCGGATTACGAGGGCGCATATTTGGCGGAAAACTCAGTGCCGATGCTTAATGATTGCGGCTTCGGCCATGAACACGGTCAACTCGCAAATGTCGGTCACGTAATCGCCGATTCGCTCGAGGTGTTTAGCGATAAATAGCAGGCGCGCATCACGCTGGGCTGTCGCGGGTTCGTCGGCCATCATTTCAATCAAGTCGTGAAAGACTTGGTTGTAAAGCTCGTTTATTTCACTGTCGCGCTCCATAACTACGCGTGCCGCTACTGCATCATTCTTGGTAAAAGCATCGAGGGCGGCTGCCAGCATCTCCAGCGCGATTTCGCCCATTCTATAAAGGCTAACGTGATACTTAAGTTGCGGCTCGTGGTGCAAATCAATCGCGGCGCGCGCAATGTTGCAGGCGTGGTCGGCGATGCGTTCCAGCACGGGGGCCATCTTGGTTACCGACATCACGAATCGGAGATCTCGCGCCGCGGGCTGACGCAACGCGAAGATATCGATGGCCTGTCGATCGACCTCGACTTCAAGTTGATCGATCGTGTCGTCATGGTCCAAGACTGCGCGCGCTTCAGCGGTATCGCGCTCGGCCAGCGAATGCATGACCCGCCTGAGCGCCGATTCCGCCTCGCCACCCAAACGCAAAACGCGGTCGCGCAGGGCGTCGAGTTCCTCGTCGAGATGCCGGTGAACTTCGTTACTCATCCAAATCGTCCAGTAATGTAGTCTTCAGTGAGCTTCTGATCCGGCGCGGTAAACATTTTCTCGGTGCTGTTTACTTCAATCAGCTTGCCGAGTAGAAAGAACGCCGTCAAGTCTGAGACCCGCGCCGCCTGCTGCATATTATGCGTGACTATTACGATCGTGTACTGCTTCTTGAGATCGACGATCAATTCTTCGATCTTCGACGTCGCGATCGGATCAAGGGCAGAGGCCGGTTCGTCCATCAAGATTACTTCCGGCCGAATCGCCAACGCTCGCGCAATGCACAGACGCTGCTGCTGGCCGCCCGAAAGGCCCAACGCTGATGTTTTCAAACGATCCTTAACTTCGGTCCAAAGCGCCGCGTCTTTCAAAGCTTCTTCGACACGATCGCGCAGCTCGCGGTTGTTTGCCGCGAGCCGATTAATCTTCAAACCATAGGCGACGTTATCAAAAATTGATTTCGGAAACGGGTTCGATTTTTGAAAGACCATGCCTACTTTGCGGCGCAGGTCGACCACGTCGGCACCAGGAGTATAGATATCCTGACCGTCGATTAGAACGTTGCCTCCAACGCGCGTTCCCGGAATTACATCGTTCATGCGATTGAGCGTGCGCAGGAAAGTTGTCTTACCACAACCTGAAGGGCCGATAAAGGCCATCACCATGCGCTCTGGAACATCAACCGTGATGTCATTCAATGCTTGAGTACGGCCGTAAAAAAAGTTGAGGTTACTGACCGAGATCTTCGTCGGCGCGGACGCGAGCGAAGCTCGACTCTTCACCTCAAACTTCGGAGCAATTTTGGCTGACGTCGTTGACATTGCTTAACTGAATCGCTTGCGCGTAAGAAAACGCACGATGATGTTGATGGAGAGTATTAGCGCCATCAGTACCAGAGTGGCCGCCCAAGCCTGCGCGTGCCATTCGTCGTACGGTGAAATCGCGTAGTTATAAATTTGGACTGTCAGCGAAGCGATTGGTTCATTCAGATTTCGCGGAAAGAACCGGCTGCCAAATGCCGTGAAGAGTAACGGCGCGGTTTCTCCGGATACACG
>QHXG01000176.1 GCA_003222845.1 Acidobacteriota bacterium
ATGTCACTCATTCACTCACTTGGCTCGCCACTCAGGTTTACGTTCTTTGCTCGCGTTCGACAAAGCCTGGCGAACGCCTTCGGCGTCGAAGTCGGCGGCGTAAACGGGCGTGCCGGGTTGTTGCCGCCACGATTCATCCAGCCCGCCTGCATCGACGCCGTCGAATCCAAGTTCATCGACGAGCTTTAAGACGATCGCCTTACTTCGTTCATCATCACCCGCTACCGGCAGGGCGATGCGTCCGGGAGTCCCGGCAGGTTGGCCCTTCTTGAGCAGATGCTCGGCATAAATGTTGTTGAAGGCTTTTACGACTGGCCGGCCCAGTTGTTGTGAAACCCAAAGGCTTTCGGTTGTGCCTTCCTCAATCCCGGCAATGCGGCCATCGCGTTGCTGCGGATAATAGTTGCCGGTATCGACGACGACGACGCTGTCAGGGACTCCGGCGAACAGATTACGCGCGAGCTCCGGAATATTCCGTTCAGGAATAGTCACGATGACAACGTCGCCACTGCGCGCCGCTTCATTCACGGTCACGGGTGTCGCGCCGGTCTCCTGCGCCAGAGCCGCGAGAGTGTCGGGGCCTCTCGAGTTAGCTACGAATACGTTATGGCCGAGCGCGCTGAAGCGCCGAGTGAGCGAGCCGCCGATGTGGCCCGCGCCAATAATGCCAATATTCATCTTCGCTCCTTTTCTAACCGTTGACTGATTGTCAGCGATTAAGGGGTGAAGCGCAAAGAGGTAAGAGGAAGCGGCGCTTCGATTGCGGATTTGCGAATTTCGAATTGCGGAATGGAAGAGCAGTAGGCAGTCCGTATCAATTGCGGATTGCGAATTTCGAATTGCGGAATGGAAGAGCAGAAGGCGGCAGTAGGCAGAACGCAGTGTGGAAGTTTGTTTCCGGCTCGCCGGAGGGTTTCATTTGCCGAGAAAGGTTATTAGCCCTGTTTGCTTTGTTTTTGGCTACTTTTTGCTTGAGCGAACATCCCTGCGGTGTTAGAGTCTGCGCCCTCAGTTCGTCCAGTCCGTCGAGTCCGTTTTGAGCTCGTCCCATGTGCTCTTCGCAAAAACTAATTCTCCTGCTTGTACTGGCGAGTTTCTCGGTTATTGCGTCTCCACTGATTGCGCAGGACCTCGACAACATCACCATCAGTGGGCGTGTTACCGATCAAAATGGGGCCGTGATTCCCGGCGCGATCGTCACTGCGACCTTGGTGAAAACAAAAGTTGAACGCACAGTAGTCACCGATGACGATGGGCGATACAAGCTGATTCAGCTTGAGCCTGGCGTCTATAGCATCAAAGCGTCGTTCACTAACTTTGCAACCGAGGAAAAGACGGATCTTACGACTGTTGCCGGGCAGAATGTCCAACTTAATTTCACGCTGACGCCGGCGGGCGTGACCGCGGAAACAGTGATCGTCAATGCCGCTGAGGCTCCGCAGGTCGATACGTCTCGCACAGTCGTTGGGGGCACGGTGACGACGCACGAGATTGAATCGCTGCCGGTCAACAGCCGTTCGCCCATCGACTTGATCTTCACGCTCGGAGGCGTGAGCGAAGAACCTTTATCGACTCGTGACCTTGCCGAAGATCGAACCAGTGCGCGCTCCTCGCCCGAGGAAGCAGGGAACTTTTCGCTTTCAGGAGGTCCCGCTTATTCCAACAACATCACGATTGACGGCCTCGACAACAACGACGACCGCGCCGCCCGCGAGCGTTTCACGCCGTCGATGGAGGCTCTGGAAGAAGTCCAGCTCATTCGCAATCAGTTTGCGGCAGAGTATGGACGAGCATCCGGCGGGCGTCTGAACTTGCGGACTCGCGGTGGCGCGAGCAAGTTTCGCGGGCGCGCCTTCTATTTCTTTCGCGATGAATCGCTGAATGCGAATACCTGGAAGAACAACTCGCTGGGACTGCCGCGGGTGCCGCTTCAGGAACATGATCCGGGTTTCACTTTGAGTGGGCCGCTCATGATTCCGCAGCTTTATAACGGAGGCAACCGGACTTTTTTCTTCACCGCTTACGAGTACGATACGCTGCTTGACTCGGCGGTGATAGATACTCTGGTCCCAGTGCAGCAAAACTCGCTGTTCCCACTGCCGGCGCCGACGAGTCTTTCCAGTCAGCGAACTGAGATTGCTTCGGCGCCCGCGTTGAATGCTGCCATTGCGCCGTTCATCAGTTCGGTGAGTACGCCTTCGCGCAATCACATTTTCACGACGCGCGTCGATCACAAATTCACCGACATGCATAACGGGCAGATTCTCTATCAGCTTGGCCGTTTGAAAAACCTGCGACAGTTTGGCGGCGGGAACCGTTTGGCCCAGGCGTTGGAGGGCAAGACGCGTAACACCGATGCGATTGCTTATCTCGATAATTATGTCTTCTCAGCGAAAGCAGTTGCGCAGACCCGCTTTCAGTATTCGCGACTGACACCGGCGGTAGCAGCGACTGGCGGTACGACGTCGCCGGTGGTGCTGATCGGAATCAACGACCCTTTGAAACTCGTGACGGGCACGCTTGTGGCGGGAACCTCAACCAGCGGCGCTACCGATCGTCGGGAGACGCGGTTTCAGTTTCAGGAGATCTTCGCCTCCGTAAGCAGTAAGCATTCGATGAAGTTCGGTGGCGACCTCCAACGAATCAAATCGACCTTCATCGATCTCGGCGACGCCACGGGAACATGGGATTTTGATAGCGCCGGCGACTTTCTCGCGAACGTTCCCGGCCGCTTCCGGCAAAATTTTCTCACGACGTCGACCCAGCAGAATACTTACGCCGGCATCTTCGCGCAGGATGAATGGCGAATGAGATCGAACTTCATGTTGAGCTACGGTTTGCGCTGGGAAAACGAAAGCATCGTGCGCGACCTGAACAACTTCGGGCCGCGCCTGGCGTTTGCGTACGATCCATTCAAGTCGGGCAAGACAGTGATTCGCGGCGGCGCCGGAATTTTCTACAACCGCGCACTGCTGCGTACGATTGACGATTTCACGTTAGGCGCGCAGCAGCTTTTCTTCGACACCGATACTTTGGTTGATCCGGCCACGGGCAAGCTGATGACGAACGCCCAGCGCCGGGCATTCATCGCCTCGAATCTTCGCTTTCCGCAAACGCTCTCGCTTGATTCGCCGCTCGTCAAACAGTTTGGGGTGCTCAACTCCGGCTTTTCGCGGCGTTTGGATCCAAAGCTCCGCATTCCTGAAAGTTATCAAACCAACGTAGGAATCGAACGACAGATCGGCCACAATCTAGTCTTCGAAGCGAACTACACCTGGAATCGCGGTTTGCATCTTTGGCGCGAATTCAACGTCAACGCGGCCCGGTTGCCGAAAGGATTCAAGAACTTCACTGAGTATCTGGCCTCGCGCGACTTCGCAAATTTTCTCAGTCGTCCCGGCGGCGTGCGGCCATTGCTGAACAGTTCGACTGCCGGCGATCTGGTGCGCTTCGTCCTGGCGCCGTCCGATGCTGCGAATCCCAATTCAGTAATTCGCATCGTGGAATTCGGCGTGCCGATCTCGCTCGTCAATCTCAATTCTTTTACCTCGACCACATCGGTAAACACCGCACTGGCAGCTTTGAATTCGCTACGTCCCGATCCTTCGAAGGGCGAAGTCGAACAACTGATTCCGGTCGGCAATAGCGTCTATCATGGACTGACGCTCGAATTGCGACATCGCTTTCGCTCGATGAAAAATGGCGCCGGCTTTTCTTTTCGAGCGGTTTACACACTTTCCTTTCTTAAGGATGATGGCATCGTTAACACCTCCGACGCTTTGGTTCCCAGCGATTTCCAACGCGAGTTCACACACAGCCTGCTGGATCGCCGTCATCGGTTCGCTTTGTCGGGAGCCTTCGACACTCCAAAGTTGTTCGGCAAGTTACGCCTCTCGCCAATTCTGCGCCTCGCATCAGGCGCACCTTTCAACATCTCGATCGGTGGCGCGGATCGAAACCTCGACGATATTGGCAACGACCGGCCCATATTCAACGGTGACGCTAACGTTCTCAAATGGCGCAGGCCCGGCCAGTCAATCGATGCGTCAATTCTCAATCATTTCGCGTTGCCGACGATTGGCCAGACTGGAAACCTCGCGCGGAATGCGGGGACTGGTCCGGGTCAATTCATTTTTGATTTGAACGTGACGCGCGAATTCAAAGTCACCGACAAGGTGCGTCTGCGGCCGTTGGTCGAGTTCGACAACGTCCTGAACAAAACCGTCTTCAGTTTTGGTAGCGAGTTCATTGATTTCAACTCGTTTGGTCCAACCTCTTCAGACGCTACTCGCCAGGCCTTCCTCGATTCCTTCCTCGTGCCCACGCGCACGATGCGCCCGCGCCAGATTCGTTTAGGGTTGCGTCTGGATTTCTGATTTTGTTTTTGCCGTGCTTGTTGACGCAACCTAAAGGTTGAACTCTGAACCGTCGCTTCAGGTGTTCAGAGTTCAACCTTTATGTCAGTCTGGAAGAAAAGTAAGTTAAAGCTGAACTTGAAACTAACCCAATACTGCTTTCCAAATTGTCCTTAATCGAACCCGGGCCGCATAAGGTATAGTCACCATAAAAAGAAAAAGCCCGCGCCAACCGGCACGGACTCCTTCTTCTACCAAGCTCTTGGTTTAGTTAAATTCCAGGGTGAGGCCCTTCTCGCAGAAATCAAACTTCACCGGCTCAGATTCGTCGCCACCCGCGAAGACTGCTTTGAACCACTGCTCGCAGTTTTCATTGTCCGTGGACTTGTCCCAAACTAATTCTTCAGTCTCGCCGGCCTTGATGCCGTCGCCGATATCGAAGTAGCCCCACTTCTTTCCATCCTGCGACACCATGATTTTCATGATGTCGTGTTTGGTATTGTTATGGACCTTGAATTTGTATTCTGAGCTGGGCTGAGCCGAGCTAACGGTAAAGCTCATCAGCGCCAAAGCTGCTGCGAGCATGGCAATTCTTCCCACATTCCTGTAAATCCGCATGCATTCTTCTCCAGTGTTCTGAGATTTGATTGACGTCAGGGTCAATGATTGTCGATGTAGAACGCTCGACCGAGGGATGATAAAGATTGGGCGTAGATTAGGCAATGCGCCACACAGGGCCGTCGTCGCAAAATGAGCCCCGAACGCGTCGAGTCACTATCGAGGCCTGCCGGAAATCGCGAAGAAGTGGGGCTGAAGCGAACACCTCAGACAGGTTTCTTTTTCCACACAACCGAATACCGCCAAAGAAGATGCTTCTTGACTTTCGCCCCCGGAAGAATTTCGGCGCAGAGCATCTTGACTTCGTTCATGGTTGGATAAGTATCGTGCTGTTCGTGAGCAGCCCAGGCGGCGCGCACTTCGCGCGGCGGTAGTAAGCGCCCGTGGTGAAGAAATCGTAAGCTGACGCTCGTCGGGATGGCCATGGCGTTTAGAACTGAGTCAAATAATCCTTCCGGCTTGAGTACATTTCTGGCGCGCTCGAATAGATCGAGGACCAGCAGGACCCCGCCAATCTTCAGGGAATCTCTCATTCGCAACAGCGTCTCGCGCAGCGGCAAGTGGTGAAGTGTGGCGAGCGAGGCGATGCAATCAAACGTTTCGGCTGGAAAGTTCCATACAATCACGTCGGCAACCTGGAACTCGATATTTGAAAACTGCGTCGAGTTCTGGCGGGCGATCCGTATCATTTCCGGCGAGAGATCGAGCGCCAAAACTTTCTGCGCGTGCTGAGCCAGACGCCGCGAGAAAGCGCCGGTACCGCAACCGATCTCGAGTGCGCTTTCACATTTCGCCGGAACGTGCCGCAGCAGAAAATTGTGGTAGTGATTGTTTTGAGTCCAACCATCCTCAGCCGAAAGCAAGGCGATTCGGTCGAAATCTGTTTGAATGGCGGACATTGATTAGTAAGCAGCGCGCGCGCATCGATCAATTCAAGGAACAAGAACCGGGGCCGCGAGGATCGCCACAAGAGCCACATGGAGCCATCGGCAAATTGTCGCGGACGACGTTCGTGGTCGCGTTGCTTTTAGCATTTACCGCGAACACCGACAGTTGCTTTTCCAACCGGCGGCTTTGGCAAGATGGACAAGCGGCTTTGCGATTTCCGTTGACGATCAACTCGAATTGATGACGACATTCCTGACAAACGTACTCGAAGATTGGCATGTCTTGAGTATACCTATCTAATCCTGAGCAACCCAAACCATGCCGGCATGGCGTGAAGAAAATCGACGTGGTCGGGCGCGGAGTTACCGGCGTAACCCCGCAAATGAAAGCCCCCTGTATTCACGGCGCTCAGTTGCTGCATTCCCAGGGGTCCCTGGCGGAGTTGAGATTGTCGTTTTAGATCGAGTTGAGCCAGCAGGTAGTCGGCACACTCAGTCGTGCTGGCATAGGTGCCGGGAAAAATTTCTGAGTGAGTGACCGCGAAAGTCTTTCTGCCGGCCACGGCTTCCCGCGCAAAACCAATAAATGCTTCAAGGCCGGCCCGATCAATCACGCCGCCGTCTGCCAGGGGCTTGCCCTCAGGCACGTAGGACGTGTGCATGCCGTCAAGGAGTAGCACGTTCCTGACCAACGCGAAATACTCCGGCCGACCGAGGATCTCACGCACGGCGCCGTAGCCGGCGGAGAATCCACTGAGAGTGATCGAGGACCAACCGCGATGGAGGTGTAATTGCTCGCCTGCTTCGCGCAGTAAGTTTTGAAAGAGTTCCGGCTGTTCGAAAGGGCGGCGATAAGCACTCGAGCCGGCGCCCAGTTGCACCGTAATCAAGGCCGCTTTTGGAAGTTTTAATGCGACGTGTCGCTCAATCAGCCAAGGCGCGCCATGGAAATGAATCAACAAAGGCACGGGCTGGTTTGAATTCACGTGTGGGCCAATAAAGAGTCGGGCGCCCTTCAGGGTCTTCAGCTCGATTCGCTGTCCGCTAACCTCGTTTTGGGTGATGCGCGGATGTGGCCGAGTGTGATCGACCATTGGAGAGGGAGCCTGCCCTGGTTGAGAAACTCCGCTTGTGTGGGCAATCACGAGTAACGCGAAAACCGATTCGATACGATAAGGATTCCTTCTTATCGAGAACACAATAGAGAGTATAGCAAGGCGCGGCTTCGCCGCCGCACAATAGCTACTCCGTGAAACGATCTGAACTCGTGCACAATCGCTTGTGATAAACTTTTGCGGGCACGGAACACGACGCTGGCAAACATGGGATGATGACCGAATTTCACAAAGAGAAAGAGGCGGTTGGCGAAGTTGAGACGGCGTTGCTTGATGCCGAGTTATTCCTCAAGTACGGCTCGCCTGACCGGGCGATGAAGCGGCTGAAGACAGCGCTGGAACGGAGCCCGCGATCGATCCCGCTGCGTGAGAAGATGCGCGAAGTCGCCGCCACGCACAAGCATCCGGAAGAAGCTGCCCGGCATTGCCTGGCTTTGGCGAGTCTTTATATCGAGCGGGACAATCTCGACGCGGCGCACGATCGTCTGCTGGAAGCAAAACAACTAGACAATCGCATCTCGATCGTCACCGGGTTGGAAGCAATTCGGCGGGCACGCCACCCTGAATTGCAGGTGCAGCAGGCTGCGAAAACTGAGCAGCGACGCGAGAAACTTTCGGTCACTTTCGCCGGCGACTTGTCGGTGATCAGCGTGTTCGACGCAATTCAAGCGATCGAGAATTCGCGTCTGACGGGCATCTTAACCCTCACGAACGACGCGCAAGCGGGTCGCGTGCTCTTTAATGACGGACAGATTGTCGACGCGGAATGCGGAAAGCTCAATGGACACGCGGGATTCAGGCAGATTGTAGAGATCACGGGCGGCGTTTTTGATTTCCAGAAATCAGGCCAATCGTTTCCGGTGACGATCGAAGCGCCGAGTAATACGAATTTGATTCTGGATAGCCTCAGGCAAGTTGATGAAGAGAAGGCGTGAGTTGGCGATCAATCGTAAGCCCTACTACGATGTCGAACGCCGACGATGATTACTTCTTTATTTTCGTCCGCAATTTCGTAAAGTACGCGCCAATCGCCAATCCGTATTCGCCACAGGTTGCTCGAACCCGCCAATTTTATGCAGCCCGCCGGACGTGGATTATTTAATGTTCGGATGGCCTTGATTACTCTCGTGCGAACCGTCTGATCGAGCGACCTTATCTCTCGCTGGGCTGCCTTTCCAATATTAACCGCATAAAATCTTTCACTCACTCAGGAGCCCTTCTCTGCGAAGCTCGGCTTCAAAGTCTTCGAGCTTCAGGCGAGGCTCGCCCGCCCGGTCTTTGGCAATCATAATGTCATACATGTCTTCCCAAAGCTCGCCCCATTCATGGAGATCAAGCAATACGCCAACTTTGTGACCTAAGCTGTCAGTTACGAATTGAACGCCCTTAATCTCTTGCATATTGAAAACTGGTCTTCGGAAGATTCTACCGACTAATCCACCAACACGCGAGCTTCCAACGCCTCCGCGCGTTCAATCGCCGAGAGCAGGCGTAGGAACTGCGCGTAGTTGCGACTGCGCGCGTGCAGACGACTCGCTTCAGATTCGCTGAGGTCGTTGCGCAGGACCAGGTCGAGAAAGTCGTAATAATCAGCGTTCGCGGGAACGGGAAACTCACGCGTGTACGTGGTCAGCTCCGCATCATCCGAGTGAAAGCCGGCCAACATGTCGAATACATTATCGGTGGTCAGATGCGCTCCCTTACGCGTCAGCCTGATGGGAATTCGCAATTCATAGAATCGCAGGCCCTCCGCAGTCGTTACTCGCCGCAGTTCTTTGGTCGCTTCACCGTCAAACGGCGATTCGGGATCAATGAGAATGTGAAGCAAACGCGGCTGGTCTTCGTGATCGAAAGTATCCAGGAAGAGCTGAACCCTATCGGCCAGAAATTTTTCAAACTGCGCATCAATCGGATAATTGATGCGGCCCAGACATCCGACCGCTTCGCCTTCGCCGGCTACCTCCAAAGGCAGACAGGCCGGGCAATCTGCGCAGACCACGGTTTCTCTTTGCAGCGATTCGATCTCGTCGCCACTGTCTTCGATCCACTTCAGCTTATCAGCGCTCGGCGCGTTCTGATCTCCAGTAGTCAAAATCGTGTGCAAGTTGCCGAGCCGGCCCCACTCGCGCAGGTGTTGCTCAGAATATCGCGCGCGCAGAACGCAAGGATGGTGGATGGCGAATTCCAGGGTCATCTTCAGTTGGCGGGAAACGAAACAACGTTCCTCAATTACTTTAGCAACTCAATGCCGCCGTGCGCGACGGCCAGCATGACGCAATCTTCGCCCTCGAGGGCCACCGGCGCGTGGGCAGAACCCGCGTCGTTCAGGATGTATTCACCGGCGCGGCGCTCGCCCTGTTGGTCATGATAGCCGCCTTGCAAAATAAAAACTTCTTCCAGACCAACATGCCGATGTGCGGGATAACGGCAGCCGGGCTGCATGCGAATCAGTACCGTCGCATCGTGACTCTGCTCGTCGCGCCGCAGCACGTTCACAAAAATTCCTGGATAACGAGCGGGGCGCCAATCAATCGAGTTGAGATCGTACATGAAAACGAAGCGTAAAACTCACGCTTTGTAACCTATGCGGACGCCGAGCCTGCACTCCCGGTAGGATTGTGATTGATAATCTCCATAATGGCGGAAAATGGCACCTTTACAACTTCACCATCGGCGCGTTCAACTTTCACCGTGGGAGTCGACAGCGGCCAAGTAGTCTTCATACTGCGGATGACACCGCGTACGCGATGGCCGTCGAGGGTCACAATCTCGATGTTTCCCTTGCCGTAAAGCGGCTGGAGCGCTGCCAATGCTTTGGTAACTTCCATGCAGATAGCCCCTGATAGCGATTGGGATTATGTGAATATACTTGGTTCGGTGCTAATCGTAAACCGGAAGAGCTGCATGTCCCAGGCTATATAGTTCTGTTACAAGAAATCTAAGCACCGCGTAGCGGTGAAATTTTTATGGAATGCCAGTCATAAATTCACTGAAGAAGCTCCTTCAGGAGCGCAACCGACTCTCTCTTTCGCCCATAAATGGGTTCTGCGAGATCGATGGGTCACACTTTCTATAGATATTACATCCCTACGGGATTTGCTCGACAGACTCCTTCCAGCAATTTCTCGCAACCATTCGCACTCAACCGGCGTATAATCCTTCGCCGAATTGTTCTTTCGTCGAAACAATTTCCAGCGAGTGTTTATCATGCAACCTCAGCAAAATCTTAGCGGCAGTAACGGAGCGACCGATCAAAGCGCAATCGTCTGCACGCAGTGTGGCTCACCAATGCCGAAAGAAATGCGCTTCTGTCGCTCGTGCGGCAACCGGCTTGGCGAAGGTCCGGCGGAATACACCGAGACGGTGCGTTTCCGAAATGCCGCGACCGCGAACGCACAATTCAATCCTGCCTACATCCCGCCGGCCGCGGCTCGGATTGCGCCAAAATCGTCGTGCGATTTCGCTCGACGGCGGCGCCGAGTGGGCTGGGGTGGCATGACCTGGCTGTGGATCGTGATCGCAGTCTTCTTCGCCAGCGGTGGCGCAATGAGTATCCTTAAAGGCCCGCGCCGGGGGCGAGCAACGACTGCTGTATTTTTGGATCGTTCTATTTTCGGCGTCGATGGATTCAAAACCACTGAAGGCGGAGTGACCTTCGAGGGCGTCGAGCCACCGGGCGCGCCCGCAGATAAGGCTGGCTTGGTGGGCGGCGATATCATCACCAGCTTCGACGGCCACCTGGTGAGAAAAGAGAGCGAGTTGATGGATCTGATTCGGCAAACGCCAACGGGCAAAACGGTCGAAGTGATATACCTCCGCGATGGCGAGATCAAAAAGACGCAACTCGCCACGATTTCGCGGCAGGAAAGCGATCAACTGGGCCGCGCGTATGGCAACCGCGCTGAAGGCAAGGGCAAGTTCGGATACGACGACGGCGATGCTGAGCGCGTGTTTATTCCAACCAGTAAAATCTTTGGCGTGCGCTTGGACAGAGTCGAACAGAATGGTCCGGCCGACCTGGCGGGAATCAAGAAAGGCGATATTGTGATCGAGTTCGACAAAATCCCGATTCGCACTTCGAATGAACTACTTTCGCGCGTGCGTCGCGCGCTTCCGTATAGCACAGTGACCATAGTCGTGATGAGAGAAGGGCAAAGAATCGAGATTCCAGTAAAGGTGGGCAAACGATAATCGGTTTTTAAGATTGTGCCGCGTGTTCCCTCATACGATTTTCCATCTCGCACCGCGCTTCTTCCTTTTCCGCTTCAGTTTCATCAGGCTCGAAAGCTTCAAACAGTGCGTAAGGTTGTTGGGCTAACAGCCGCAATTCCCAGGCTTCGCGACCATGGTGCGAGGGCCGAGCAAACCAAAGCGCATCGAAGTCTGCGTCTACAAATCTCGCTTCTTTCAAAAGTTCGCGCGCTTGTTGGTTAATTTCTGCGCGCGTCGCTGGATGCAATAGGACGCGCTGTAACTTCCAGCCGTGTCTTTGATAAGTGGCGATGATTTCCTCGATTAGCGCCAGCGTTTTCATCGCAGCCATAGTATATCGTTAGCGCGATCTGAAACGCAGTTATCAATTCGGCCCCGACTTTTTTGTTCCGAATGGTGTCTACAAGATTGAAAGAAAAGGCGATCAACTGCTGATGGTTGCTCCAGGCGCCGATGCTGCGCTGGTACCTCAGACGGCCAGGGAGTTTTTTGATCGTCCGTTCTGGTCAATAATCGTTTTCGTAAAGGATAATGAAGGAAAGATAACCCATTTCCTCTGGCGTTATGGCGGCCGCGATTACCGCGCCCAGCGATTAGCCTTCGGATCTACGCAGTAACTCTACTATGTTTCGCGCGCCGGTCCTCGAGCACCTCGACAGCTTCTCTG
>QHXG01000607.1 GCA_003222845.1 Acidobacteriota bacterium
GCATGCGATTCGAAGAGCGGCCTCCACTCAGCGACGGGAATCGATATTCAGGCAGCGCTGAAGCACAAAGCGGAAACCGGCGCGCTTTACGGATTGCCCGGCGCGAAAGAGATTGCGCCCGACGAGGTGCTCGAAGTTGACTGCGACATTCTTTGCCCGTCGGCGCTAGAGAACAGCATCACGATGACGAATGTCGGCAAAGTGAAGGCCAAGATCATTGCCGAGTTGGCGAATGGGCCAACGACTCCATCGGCGGATCGCGTCCTGGAAGAAGACGACGTGCTGCTAATTCCTGATATTCTGGCGAATGCCGGCGGTGTCACGGTCAGCTATTATGAATGGGTGCAGGATCAGTATTCATTCTTCTGGAGCGAAGCTCGTATTAACCGCACTTTGGAAGACACAATCGGCGATGCGTTTCACAAGGTGCACGATAAAGCAAAACACTTTGGAGTCGACATGCGAACCGGCGCATATATACTGGCCGTAGATCGCGTGGCCGAAGCGACCAGAGTGCGTGGCATATTCCCATAGGAAAAAACGAGCTTAGTGCTTTGAACTTAGTGCTTGGTTTGCTGCGGCAACGCGCTCGTCTTGCGAGTTAAGGTGCAAAGTACAAAGCACGAAGTACAAAGTACGAGTTTCTGTGTCAGACAAAATCACAGTCTAAGTCACAAACTTACTTGAGGAAAAGTCATGATGAAGAGAAGCCTCATCCTTTCTTTTGTTTTGCTAAATCTGGCATTTGCGCAGTGCGCCTTTGGCCAAAAGATACGAAAAGAGAACACCGAATCGCAGGGCAAGACACGCACTTACTATTTGGTTGTTCCCGACCAAGTGACCGCAGCACACCCCGCACCTTTGCTTGTCTTGTTGCACGGCTCTGGTCGAAACGGGTTGTCGTTGGTTGAGAAATGGAAGGACCTCGCCAACAAAGAAGGCATCATTATCGCCGGCCCCGATGCCATTAATTCTCAAGGCTGGAACATTCCTGCCGACGGGCCAGAGTTTTTGCATGACCTGATATCCGAGCTGAAAGCGAAGTATCCGATTGATCCGCGCCGGATGTATCTGTTCGGACACTCTGCAGGAGCCGGATTCGCGCTCTACATGTCACTTTATGAATCGGAATATTTCGCCGCCACGGCAATTCACGCCGGAGCGTTGCCACCCAATGATTTTTCGTTGGTGAAACTGGCGAAACGAAAAATTCCCATCTACATCGTCGTCGGAACAGTGGATCCATTCTTTCCGTTGACCGCCGTGAGAGCGACGCGGGACGCGTTCAAAGACGGCGGCCTCGACGTGCAACTAACTGAAATCAACGGCCACAATCACTGGTACTACGATATGGCGCCGAAGATTAATGCGGACGCTTGGAATTTTCTGAAGCAGCACAAACTTGCTGAAGATCCTCGGTACACTCAGCATTCATTCAGATGAGCAAGGGCCAAAACACCATCTTCATCTGCCAAAGCTGCGGCTATCAATCGCGCAAGTGGCTGGGCAAGTGCCCCGAATGCGGCGAGTGGAATTCGCTGGTTGAAGAGCGCGTCGTCACTGCGAAGAAAGGCGGCAATCGCCACGGCTTTCGTCTGCAGGAGGCGAAGGCCGTCGCTTACACGGAGATTGAATCGCAGCACGACGTACGCGTTTCTTCGGGCGTAACGGAATTCGATCGCGTCCTCGGGGGCGGAATCGTTCCGGGAACTCTGGTCTTGCTCGGTGGCGATCCGGGAATTGGCAAAAGCACTCTGCTTTTACAAGTTGCTGATAAGTTGAGCGTGACCGGCGCGATCGTGCTTTACATTTCCGGCGAAGAGTCCGAGAGACAGATCAAGTTACGGGGCGAGCGTTTGGGAATTGCCGCGCCAAATCTGCTCTTGCTTCCGGAAACTAATCTCGAAAATATCTTTCGCGAAATTGAGCGAGTACAGCCATCGGCCCTGATTGTCGATTCGATTCAAACGACTTTTTCTTCCGAGATAGAATCGGCGCCGGGATCGATTTCGCAAATTCGCGAAGTCGCCGCGCAATTCTTGATGCTGGCGAAGACGCGCGGCGTCCCGATTTTTCTCATCGGCCACGTTACCAAAGATGGATCGATTGCCGGCCCGCGCGCCCTGGAACACATCGTCGACACGGTTCTATATTTCGAAGGCGAGCGCCATCACAATCATCGCATCGTACGCGCGACCAAAAATCGTTTTGGCGCGGCGAATGAAGTGGGCGTCTTTGAAATGACCAGCACGGGTCTCGCGCCGGTCGCTAATCCCTCGCAAATGTTTCTGGCAGAGCGCCCTGCCGATGCCGCGGGCTCGGTTGTTACCGCTTGCATGGAAGGCACGCGGCCTATGCTGGTCGAGATTCAGGCGTTGGTGTCGAGTTCGAAGTACGGCACAGGCCGCCGCATGACCCAAGGCGTGGATCAGAATCGCGTTGCTCTTTTGATCGCGATGCTGGAAAAACGCGTGGGCATGCAACTGCTCGGTGATGACGTGTTCGTTAACATTGCCGGCGGATTGGAAGTTGACGAGCCCGCCGTTGACCTCGGGTTGGTGACGGCAATCGCGTCGAGCTTTCGCAATCAATCGATCGATGCACACACGGCCGTCTTCGGCGAAGTCGGCTTGACCGGCGAAGTGCGCGGCGCCACGCAGGCTTCGGTGCGCGCGCACGAAGCGCAAGCGCTTGGCTTCAAACGGATCGTGATGCCATCATCAAACACGCAAGGATTGGAAAAGTTGCTGGGTTTGCGCGTCGTCGGCGTGAAATCGGTCGATGAAGCGATGCAGGAACTGTTTTAACTAAGAAGAGGAAGATTGAAAATTGAAAATTGCAAATTGACCCTGCACCAAATCGCGTGATGTAGATCAGATTTGCATTTTTCAATTTTCAATTTGCAATGAATGAACGGACAAATGATTAGTCGACACCGCTCGCTCGCGAACATTTCAATACTTCTTCTTCTGTCATTGTTCACGTTTCCTTCTTCGGCGCAGGAGTCACGCTCGCGTCGTGTCGATGACCCGGACGATCAGGAGGATCTCAACCGCGAACTCTGGGAATTCGCCAAGCACACTCCGTATGATTCGATCCTGTCTTACATTGCCGAAGCCCAGCGCAGATCAAAGGCAAATGAGAGTGCCGAAGTTGAATTGCCAAATGGTTGGCGCATCGCTCCTGCGGGAACGCAAGTCGAAGTGGGCAGACTTCCTTACGAGATGGTGCAATTCCAGGGCAAGCTGGTGGTGCTGGATACCGGCTA
>QHXG01000608.1 GCA_003222845.1 Acidobacteriota bacterium
ATCCAAAGACTCTGTTTGCGGGCATGTGGCCGCTCGTGATTCACACGTGGGGCAGGGAGAGCGGTGGGCCGGGCAGCGGTCTCTTTGTGTCGCACGACGAAGGCGCCACCTGGACAAAGATAACGGGGCACGGTTTGCCGACGCACACGACTGGCAAGTGGGGGTTGGCGATTGCCCGGTCGAATCCGAATCGCGTTTATGCGCTGATCGAAACTGGCGACGGCGTTCCTTACAACGGACAAGAAACTGATAGCGGCAAGCTTTGGCGTTCGGACGATGGCGGCGAGAACTGGAAGCTGGTTAGTTACGATCGCAGAATGGGCGGGCGCACTCATTATTATTTTCGCGTCGAAGTTTCGCCCGATAATGAAAACGAAGTCCACTTCCTGACGAATCCATACGGTCGTTCGACCGACGGCGGCCAGACGCTGGTTGGCGGCGGAGGACCCGGTGGCGGAGGCGGCGGTGGAGGTTTTGGCGGCAGCAGTCCCGGCGGTGACAATCACGACATCTGGATCGATCCGACCCAGCCGAATCGCATGGCGGTAGCGAACGATGCGGGAGTAAGTCTTTCCGTCACGCGCGGGCAAAGCTGGCAGAGGATTCAACTGCCAAACGGCCAGATCTATCACGTCACGACCGACAATCAAATTCCTTACTACGTTTACGGCAACCGTCAGGACGGCCCATCGTATCGCGGTCCGAGCCGCACCGGCGCAGGCGGCGGTTTCGGTGGCGGTGGTGGCGGAGGAGTAGGCGGTTTCGGCGGACCAATTCCGCGGAGCACCTGGATTGGTATCGCCGGCGGTGAGAGTGGCTGGGCTACTCCTGATCCCGTCGACAACAACATCATCTGGTCAAGCGCTTCGGGTTCCGGCAGCGTTGGCGGCATCGTCGAAGTCTTCAACTTGAAAACTGGACAAGCTCGCAATGTCGAAGTGTGGCCTGAAAATGTTAGCGGCGAAATCGCTGCAAATCTCAAGTATCGTTTCGTGTGGACGATGCCGCTGACGATCTCGCCGCACGATCACAATAAAGTCTATGTCGGCAGCCAGTTCGTGCACCAAACAACTGACGGCGGCAATAGCTGGCAAATCATCAGCCCCGATCTGACTCTGAACGACAAGAGCAAGCAGGGATTTTCTGGTGGTCTGACGGGCGACAACATTGGCGTTGAATACGCTGGTGTAGTTTTCGCCATAGCTGAATCACCGAAAGAAGCCGGAACAATTTGGGCGGGCACAAACGATGGCCAGGTGCAAATCACTCGCAACGGCGGTAAGACGTGGACGAACCTGACGAAGAATATTCCCAACATGCTGTCGTGGGGCACAGTCAGCAATATCGAACCGTCCCGCTACAACGCGGGCACAGCGTACATTACCGTCGATGGCCATCAGGTCAACAACCGCGACCCTTGGATTTACAAGACGACGGATTACGGCAAGACCTGGAAGCTGATCACCAACGGCATTCCGCATTCGATGCTGAGTTACGCGCATTGCGTGCGCGAGGATCCAAAGCGACAAGGTTTGCTGTATGTGGGCACTGAAAATGGAATTTACGTTTCGTACGATGACGGCGAGAATTGGGAGCCGTTGCAATTCAATCTGCCGCATGCGCCCGTTTACTGGATTACAATTCAGGAGCGCTTCAATGATCTTGTGATCTCAACCTACGGTCGCGGCTTCTGGATCCTGGATGACATCACCCCAATCCAGCAGATGACGGCTCAAGTAAAAAGCTCTAACTTTAATCTTTTTCCGGTTCACGCGACATATCGGTTCCGCGGCATTACGGTGCCTTACGCATCTGCCGACGATCCGACCGCCGGACAAAATCCGCCGTACGGCGCAGACATCAATTACTATCTAAAGACCACGCCAAACACTGAGGCGTCAATCAAGATCCTCGACGCCAAAGGCAACGCGGTGCAGACAATTCGCGGCACGCGAAACGTCGGTCTCAATCGCGTGTGGTGGAACCTGCGCACTGAGAATTCGAAAGAGATTCGGCTGCGCACCGCGCCGTTGTACGCGCCCGACGTCAAGCTCAACGCCGAAGGATGGCGGCCGTTGCCCGAAGGCGGGCGCATGACTGTGCTGGTGCCGCCCGGAGGTTACACAGTGAAGTTGACCGTTGATGGGCAGGAAGTCGGAAGTCAGTCGCTCACCGTTTTGAAAGATCCAAACGATGGCACGACTGAGGCTGACATTCAAAAACAGACGGCGATGCTGTTTGATTTGCGCAAGGATTTGGAATCGGCAGCCGACATGGTGAATCAAATCGAAACCATCCGCGCGCAACTGACCAAGCTCCGCGCCGACCATGCTGACGTTAAAGGCGCTGCCGACGATTTCGAGAAGAAATTAACCGACATCGAGGACGGTCTGATTCAGCGTAAATACAGCGGCCAGGGTCAGGACACGACACGCTTTCCGGGGAAGATGATCGGTAAGATGACTTACCTCGGAGGCGGTATCGCTAACGGCGACTTCGCGCCGAACAAGCAGCAGCAGGAAGTTCATGCGATGTTCAAGTCGCAGTTGGCTGACCTGCGCAAGCGGCTTGATGCAGTCGTAAGTAGCGATCTCGTGAACTTCAACCGGATGCTGCGGGATAAGAATATTGGAAATGTGATTGCGACTGGACAGTGAAGATGACCACGAAAATGTATCGATCTGTTATTTCCTTGTGGTTGTGTCTGGTCGGCTGCGTGTTCGCATTTGGTCAAGAGCCGGCGCCACCCGCCGATTCCTCGCCCAGCGTAATCGGAACATGGGAGGGCACGCTGGACGCCGGCATGGCCAAGTTAAGACTGGTGCTTCATATTGACGGCACAAAGGAAGGTGCTCTAGTCGCCAGACTCGACAGTCCCGATCAGGGAGCCACGGATCTGCCGATCGATTCTCTTTCAGTCGCGGGTAACACTCTCCATTTCGAGATGAAATCGCTTGCCGCAATGTACGAAGGTAAGCTTGAAAGCGACGCTCAGATCACCGGCGAATTTAGGCAGGGCGGCCAGGCCTTGCCACTCACTTTCAAGCGCACGGGGCGAACCGCGATCAAAAGTCTGACCCTACGAAAGATAGACGCCAGCGGCCACAATCTCAACCTGCTCGTCGGCGGCGAAGTAACACCTACCGTTGTCTTCGAAGCCGGATTCGGCGCCGGACTCACATCCTGGTCGACTGTGCAAAGCAACATTGCAAAGTTCGCGCGCACGGTTTCCTACGATCGCGCCGGGATTGGGCAATCCGAAGCCGGACCGAAACCTCGTGCGGCGAAACAGATCGCTTTGGAGCTTCACACGGCTCTGCAAAACGCGGGCATTGGTCCGCCCTATGTGTTGGTCGGACACTCTTTCGGGGGAATATACGTGCGCGTCTTTGCCGACATGTATCCCAAAGAAGTGGCGGGGATAGTTTTGATCGATCCGTCACAGGAGACCTTCGATGACTGGACTCGAACGCATCAGGAAGCTCAGCGGACAACACTTGACGAACAGATTGCCAAGGCTTCCCAGGGTGTGCGCGATGAGTCCGCGGAAGTGAACACATCCTATCAGCAAGCGCGCGCCGCCAAAGTCCCTGCCGGCGTTCCCGTTATTCTCCTCACCGCAATGAAGGACGACACCATGCCCGCCGGGGTAAGAAAGGTTTGGGCGGAAAAGCATGAAGAGTGGATCGCTAACGTGCCGGCCGGCAAACATATCAAGGTCGAAAAGAGCGGCCACTTTATTCAGGCCGAGCAGCCGCAAGTAGTAATTGATGCGATCAAGCAGGTGGTAGATCAAGCCCGTCGTAAGACGCCCTGAATGGCGTTGAGCTCTCAGGCAGACAATCCAAATGCTACACGTGAAAAGAATATCGGCAAGGTGATGGCAGCGGGTCAGTAAAAGGAACTACCGCGGAGTGGTCGTGGCCCGGTGTAAAATAGCAGAATGAAGTGGGCCCATCCGCGTACTCGACTAATTCTTGCGTTGGTGGCGACACTTGTTGCCATTGCTACATTCGTGACGCGGCTCGACCGAGTCTCTCGCGTCGGTAATCGACAAACAATCATCTGGTCGAGAAACGAACCCGCGGGTAAGGTGTGGTCCGCGAACGATTCTGAACGATCAACGGAAAATAATTCGGCGTCGTCGCCGGC
>QHXG01000609.1 GCA_003222845.1 Acidobacteriota bacterium
CGGTATTGAGATTGCCCGCGCTGTCATGGGCCGCGCCCGCCGGAATGTCGGCGATCACCGTCCCACTTTGAGTCATGCCTTCGATGCCGACGTTGAAATGCGTGCCATCGTTCGGCGCGATCTCACTCACGTTGGCCACGGTGGCATTCGCCGTTCCGGAGATAGTCACGCCGGAGGCCGTGAAGCCCGTCACCGGCTCGCTGAAGATCGCCGTAAAGTTGATGATCGTGCTGGCGGTTGGGCCGGTGACCGGGTCTGTTTGCCCGACCGCCTGGTTGATCGTCACCGTCGGGGCTGTCTTGTCAATGGTATAGAACTCACCAGTCGTGAAATTGCCGTTGCCCGCGCCCGTACCGCCGAGCGGCCGGTTCCCTGAATCCAGAATCGTATCGTCGTCCACGACATCGAGCCTGATGGTGCCGCTGCCCGAGCCGGTGTTGACTGTCACCGTGTAGGTCGCATTTGAGCCGATCACACCCGTGACCGAGGCGCCCGCGATTGTGCCGGTATTGGTCAACGCGAAGTCCGTATTATCAACGCCCGTGACGGGTTTGCTGAAGTTGACGGTAAAGTGAACGCTCGCCAGATTGGTCGGGTTAGCTTCCACCCGAGTTACTGAGACCACAAAGGGATCCGATTTGGAGACGGTGTAAACCTCGCCGCTCGTGAAGCTGCTGCTGAGCGAGAGAAGCATCGCATCCATAATCGAATTGTCGTTAATCACGTTGAGACGCACCGTGCCGTCGCCGGTCCCGGTGTCGACCGTCACGGTGTAGTGACTGCTGTCAACCGGAGCCACTCCGGTGACCGAGGCCCCGCTGAGGCCGCCACCCATCGTCGTCGTAAAGTCCGTAATGTCGACGCCCGTCACCGCCTCGCTGAAGGTGACGGTGAAGTGCACGGTCTGGAGGTTGGTTGGATTTGGCTCCACCCGCACGCTGGACAAGACTGACGGCGCGGTCGTGTCAATCGTGACGTTGAGCGCTGAGGCCGAAGAGGCGACGTTGCCGGCCACATCAGTCTGCCTGGCGGTGTAAGCATAAGTGGCGTCCGCCAGTGATGCTGAATCGATCAGCGTTACGGAAGTGCCCCCTGCCGTCGTTGAAGCAACCGGGGCTCCATTGCGCAGGAGTTCTACTAAATTACCAGACTCAGTGCCGGCGATGTCGAACGAGTGCGGTGCATTGCCGGTTCGGTTGTCAGAATTGCTTGCGCCGGTATCGCTGGCGGCTTGTAAATCAGGAGTTCCGGGCGTGGCGGCAGTCTTATCAATCGTAACTGTGAGCGCTGATGAAGTGGCCACGTTCCCAGCGATGTCGGTCTGTTTGGTCGTGTAAAGGTACGGACCGTCGAGAAGCACGGTCGAGTCGGTCAAGGTCACGGTGCCGCCGGTGCCGGTCGTCGAAGTGACTAAGTTCACCCCGCGATAGAGTTCAACCGTAGCGCCGTTTTCCGTGTTCACGATGTCGAAGAGCAGCGACGTGGCGTTGGTAATGTTGTCGCTGTTGCTCGCGCCCGAGTCGCTGCCGGGTTGTAAGTCAGGGACGGCCGGCGTGTCGGTAGTATCTATAGTGACGTTGAGCACCGGCGAAAGCGCGGAGTTCCCCGCCGCATCCGTCTGTCGCGCCCGGTAAGCATATGTATTGTCTGCAGGCGTATCTGGATCGGTAAGCGTCACTGGTGAAATCGCTCCGGAAGCAGAAGCGCCAGTAACTGGAGTCCCGTTGCGCAGCAGTTCGATGGTCGAGCCGGCTTCGGCGGTAAACGCGATGTCGAAGAGCCTGGGCGTGGTCTTGGTAATGTTGTCGCTATTCGTGCCGCTGGTGCCGGCGCCAAAGCTGTCGCTGCCTGACTGTAAGTCAGGCGCTCCCGGCGTCGCCGGCGCAGTTGTATCTATCGTCACAATCAGCGCCGAAGAAGTAGCTGCGTTCCCGGCAATGTCCGTCTGTCTGGTGGTGTAAGAGTATGGACCATCGGCCAGCGCAACCCCGTCGCTTAAGGCCACCGTCCCGCCGCTGCTGGTCGTCGAAGCCACCGGGGTCCCACCGCGTAAGAGTTCCACCAAGGCTCCGTTTTCCGTCCCCGTGATGTCGAACAGTCTCGGCGTGGCGTTGGTCCGGTCGTCATTATTCACGCCCGAGTCGCTCCCCGGTTGTAAGTCAGGCGCGGCCGTTGGCGGCGCCGTAGTATCTATCGTCACTTTGAGACCTGGCACTGGGGACAATGGGCTGGTGTCGCTGCCGAGTGTCTGCCGGGCCCGGTAATAGTAATCGCCGTCAGCCAGGACCGCAGTGTCGCTGAGCGAGATGCTCGAGCTGGAGGCCACGCCGGTTCCGGCTACGACTTCACCGCCTCCGAGCGGGTTCGTACCGCGCATGAGGTCGACGGTCGCGCCGGTAGTGACGCTGCCGATGTCGAATACTCGCGGCGTGGTCTTGGTGATGTTGTCGGTTTGGCTCGTGCCCGAGTCGCTGCCGGCTTGCAGATCAGGCGTCGCCGGCGCCGAGGGCGCTATCTGTCTTTCGAAGGCGCCAATGTCAGCGTCGTCGTATGGTGGCGTGGGCGGCGTCAAGTCGAAGTCAACCGGACGTGGGAAGCCGCGCTGGTCCGTCGTCAAGCTGAACTTGTTGCCCTTTTCCAGCCCCGGACTCAAGTCTAGCAGCGCGTGCGTTTTGGTTGGTCCACCGTTGTCGGCGAGCGTGCCGAGCTTGGCATCGGCGACGCCGACTTGATTGTTGTGAACCATGTCGATCGTAACGTCAATCAACCCGCCCGAGCCGCCGGTGCCGATCAGGTTGTAGGAGCTCGCGGGGATAACCGTGCCCGTGATGTCATCGGCAATCGGGACTGCGGTTCCCCTGAAGTTCCCGGCTACTATCGTGTTCTTCAACGTGAACGTAGCCAGGCCAATCAAGACATTAATGCCGCCGCCGGCGCCGCCGCCCGCATCATCTTTGTCCGCAGTATTGTTGGTCACGGTGACGCTGGTGAGCGTGGTTGTGCCGCTGGCGCTGTCGTTGTAGATTCCCCCACCATTGTTATTGGCGCTGTTGCCGGTGATAGTGCTGTTCGTTAGCGTCAGAGTCGCGTTGGCGCCCGTGCCGATGTTGAAGATGCCGCCGCCGTTTAGCGTCGCTGTGTTGTTGCTGATGGTGCTGCTTGTAATGGTCGCAGTTGCCGGGAGACTAGAGCCGTCGTTGTAAATGCCGCCGCCCGAGCCGCTGCCGGCGCTGCCGGGAATAGCGCCACCGCCGCCGGCGCCGCCAGTAGCCGTGTTCGAATCGATGGTCGAGT
>QHXG01000610.1 GCA_003222845.1 Acidobacteriota bacterium
GCGCGAGTCAGCGCTGGCGAAATGGCTGCGAGGATGACTCGTGTGAGAAGCCCGCGCGTAAGCAGGGGCGCGTTGAAAAAGACGGAACGGTTTTTCTAAGCTCGAAAGCTCTGGATTCAGTTTCTTTCAAAGTACTAAGCACAAAGTTCAAAGTACAAACGTACTAACTTGAAACCTGAAACTTGAAACCTTAAACTCCTGGAAACAGAGTGGGCCGATAGCTCAGTTGGTAGAGCAACTGGCTTTTAACCAGTGGGTCGCAGGTTCGAGTCCTGCTCGGCTCACCACTTTTTTGAAATAAACAACTTAGCCTCACCATAGCTAAGTCAAAAGGCATGGACCAACTGGTCAAAAACCAGTGGGTCGCAAGTTCGCTACGACTTCTTCGCTACTACTTTCCAAGACTTGTGGGCTCGATGTTGGGCCAGGCGCTTTTCGTTTGTGGCAATTTTGTGGCAATTCTCCCTTCGATAATTTGCTAAGCGCGTTATCGCAGCGTGCTTCCCTCATCGGTTGCATGCCTATTCCATCGTGCTGTCAGGATTGGTGCCTCGACAATTCGGCGATTTGCAATGCCCCTACACTCTCGATAGGGCGCGGTTTCCGCGGTGTCTCTCCAGTGCTAAACTGATCCTAAGATGGCCATTAAAGTTAACACCGGTTGGCAAAAGAAGGTTTGGCGTGTGCCACGGTTAGATAATCTCGAACTCTTACATCTAAAAACCCACAGCTACGAGTATCCGCCTCACATGCATGAAGAGTATTCGATTGTATTGATACTCAATGGATCCGAAACAACCACCTGCCGGATGGGCAGTCACACAGCATTCGCCGGAGATCTGCTGCTTATCAATGCTGACGAACTGCATTCATCAAAGTCCGTTACGGTTGAATATCGGGTAATGAAGCTTAAAGCCAAGACGATCGCCGAAAGTCTTTCCTGGATTTGGTCGCACAGGCTGGAAAGACGATATTTTCCTGAGCTGATAATAAAGGACCGCATTCTTTTTCAAACCTTGCTGCGATTACATCTCAAGCTTGAACAACAAGACACAGCGCTCGCGCAGGAGTCAGATTTCGCTTCGGCCATAACTCTGTTGCTGACTAGAACAGCCGGACGGCACCTGGCCTTACCGCGCGCCGGAAAAGAATCTCACCATGTTGAACGAATTCGCGACTACCTCAAGGCTAATTACGCCGGCAATGTCTCGCTGGCCGACCTCACTTCGATTACCAATCTAAGTCCCTTTTACCTCCTCCGCGTCTTTCGTAACCGGATTGGCTGTCCACCTCACGAGTATCAAACCCAGCTCCGCATTGCCAATGCGCGCAAGTTGCTGCGCGAAGGTAAGTCAGTCTCCAGGGTAGCTCTGGAAACTGGTTTCTTTGATCAGAGTCATTTCTCTCGCAGCTTCAAGCGAATCGTAGGAGTCCCGCCAGGTTATTACTCCAGTCAGAGCAAGATCGTACAAGACGGCAACACAAACATTTGGTAATAGTGGATTCTCTGGGGCGATCCCAAAACAATGACGCAGAACGGAGCGACACAGCTGTCCTTCTCGTCCAGGCGGTTTCCGACGCATCGCCGATCCGTCAACTGACCGGCCGGAACTTGATATTAAGGAGCGCGGCAATGCGACGCTTATTTTTTTTGCTGTTAACGATGGCCTATACCATTCCAGGAGGTGCTCCGGTCACACCTTCCATGATTCCCGTTCAGGAGAGGGCCACTCTCCAGGAAGTACTCGCCCGGACTAAAGCGGCTGCAGGCGGCGCCGCGTGGGATAAGATCCATACTATGCGGATCCGATGGGAAGCCGAAGAGGGAGGTTTGAAGGGGACGGTTGACGAGACGGATGACTTGGTTGCGGTGCGTTATGCGGATGCCTGGGATTTTGGACTCAGGTCTGGTGCGTTCGGTTTCAACGGCAAAATCGTCTGGTCGCAGGACAGTTCCGGGCTGTCGCAGGTCCAAGAAGGATCTGATGCGCGTGAAGGCGCAACCAACGAGGCTTATCGCAGGAGTCTCGCCTATTGGTTCCCTGAAAGATGGCGGGCGAAATTGGAATATAAGGGTGAGGAACAAGACGAGGGCTTGCGGTTCTTCGTTTTGAAAGTGATACCTGAGCGGGGAAGACCC
>QHXG01000611.1 GCA_003222845.1 Acidobacteriota bacterium
TTACGCTAAACTGCCTCTCTGAATCATCTTAGCGAACCGATGACAAAAGCGCATCGAGATTATCACCCGGCGGATTTCAGACGAGCGGAGCAGCGAAGACTGAAGGCCGCGCCGCAGCCCGTCAAGATCCCGCGCAGCGTGGATCATTTGGAACTCGAATTCGGCCATCAACAGGTAAAACTGACGAATCTCAAAAAGCTTTTCTGGCCGGAGCTGAAAATTACCAAGCGAGATTTGATTCAATACTATGCCGATGTTTCATCGGTGCTATTGCCCCATCTAAAGGATCGCGCGATGGTGATGAAGCGTTATCCGAATGGCGCGGCGGGTGATTTCTTTTTCATGAAGCAAGCGCCTTCACCGCGGCCGTCTTGGATTGACATCTGTGCTATCGAACATGGCTCGGGAAACATCGTCAACTTCCCGGTCATACAGGATTTGCCGTCGCTCCTTTGGGTGATCAATCTCGGCTGCATCGACCTCAATCAATGGTATGCGCGTTGTGACGATGTGGATCGGCCTGACTATCTTCACTTCGATCTCGATCCCGTTCCTGGAGCGACCTTCGAAAACGTTTTGGAGACTGCTCTGGCTGTGCGCGAGGCGGTCGAGTCTTTGAAGATGCCTTGCTATGCGAAAACCACCGGCTCGAAAGGGGTCCACATCTACGTGCCTATCGTTCGCGGGCCGACGCAGAAGCAGGTTTGGACGATCGCTAAAGAGATTGCGTTGGTGCTGGCGTCGGAAAATCCAGGACTGATCACGGCCGTGTACAAAGTTGCGAAAAGGCCGAAGGGAAGGGTATTGGTCGATTACAATCAAAACGCCTGGGGCAGAACGCTGGCCTCAGTTTATTCCGTGAGGCCCACGCCGAAAGCCACTGTGTCAATTCCCGTGACATGGGAAGAGATCGAAAAAGGAATTAGGATCGATGACTTTCGGCTTGATAATGTGCGCAAACGGATCAAAAAGTTGGGTGACCTTTGGAAGCCGCTTGCTTCTGAGCGGAAGCGATTTCAACTGGAGCCGTATTTGAAGTGAAGCGGAGTCGGTTAACCGCAGAGGACGCTGAGGTTCGCGCAGAGGACACAGAGGAAACGATCTCGGCGTTCCTCTGCGCGAACCTCTATGTCCTCTGCGGTTAAAAAGGATGCCATCATGACACTTCCGTTGAAGATCACTTATCCAGCGATGGAAGCGAAGTCCGTCGAGCAACTTCCGGCTGGCGACAACTGGCAATACGAACCGAAGTGGGACGGCTTTCGCTGCCTCGCCTTTCGCGACGGCGACGAGAGCGCGCTGCAATCGAAGAGTGGCCAGCCCCTCGCTCGTTACTTCCCTGAACTTGTCGAAGCGTTGCTTAAGCTCAAGGCAAAGCAGTTCGTGTTGGATGGCGAGATAGTTGTTCCCGTAAAGGGACGCTTGTCTTTCGACGATCTACTCATGCGCATCCATCCGGCGGCGAGTCGGATAAAAAAACTCGCAGATGAGACTCCTGCGAAGCTGATCGTTTTTGATTTGCTGGTCGATGAACGTGGGCGATCGATTGCCGATACTCAGCTTTTGAAGCGACGCCGGAAGCTCGACGCGTTTGCCGGAAAATATCTTTCAAAGAACGCTTCGATTGAGTTATCGCCGCAAACACGCGACCTGACAATTGCGAAGAGTTGGCTGCGCGGCGCGGGCGGCGATGTCGATGGAGTAATCGCCAAACGGCTCGACCTGCCGTACGAAAGCGGCAATCGCCACGGAATGGTCAAGGTAAAGCGTCTACGAACCGCTGACTGTGTCGTCGGCGGATTCAGGTATGCGTCCGAAGGCAAACTTGTCGGCTCGATGTTACTGGGGTTGTACGACGATGCGGGCTTGCTGCATCACGTCGGCTTCACATCCGGCATCAAGGCGAGCGAGAAACCTGCGCTGACTAAGAAGCTGGAGAAGTTAATCAAGCCGCCGGGCTTCACCGGGAACGCGCCCGGCGGACCGAGCCGTTGGGCCACCGAGCGCTCCGCCGAATGGCAACCCCTCGCGCCCAAACTGGTCGTTGAAGTTCAGTACGATCATTTCACCGGCGGCCGCTTCCGCCACGGCACAAAGTTCCTGCGTTGGCGACCGGATAAGAAGCCGTCGCAGTGTGCGATGGAGCAAGTGACTCGAAAATAGGGACCACCTTCGCGGCTACCCCTATATCGGTCGGCAGAGCCGCAAGAACTCGGTTCGATACGGTTCTGATCACTGAAGCACAAAATTGTAGGTAATCACGCCCTGCACCTTCACCGCTTGGCCATTGAGCAGCGTCGGTGTGAAGCGGGCGCGCATAGCTGCTTCTTTTGCCGCTAAGGTCAACAACGGGTTGCCGGAAACTGCTTGCGCGGAGATTACCTTACCCAGCTCATCGACCAGAATCTGAACATTCACTGACCCTTGAGCGTGAACCTGCTTGGCCATATAAGGATAAGGTGGTTGAGGCAAGCTGATCGCCTTCGACGCGAGCACGACGGATGTCACCCTTTGCGTCGGTGGCTTAACGGTCGTCGGTGGAGGCGGCGGTGTTGTGTCAACTTTCACGACCGGAGAAGTTTCATTGCACGTTATGCAGTTTCCAGAATTACTAGAAGCAACAGCAGGCGGATCGACGTTTCGATCTCCTAAACGAAACTGGCCGGTAACCGGGGGAACGTCAGGCGCTTTGGTGCCGACATTCTCTGGTACTCTGGTGGGATCGTTGGTTGATGCGATTGCGACAGTCCTGATCGGAACGTCGATATTTCTATCAACCGGCGCATTTGACGGAACTGATCTGCGGACTGACGGCGGATGTGTCTCCTGCGGCGGATGTGCTGCCGGCATCACCGGCGGTATCCAATTAAGCACTTCTAAACCGTTGGTTTGCGCTTCCAGCCGCGCATCGTAGGCGTAAATGCTGGCGATGCCGGCGGCGAACAGAATCATCGCATAAGCTGCGACGGTGGCGAGAAAGAACGAACTGCGACGCTTGAACTCGCGCGTGTGCGAGTCGGACTCGATTAGATTGGCAAACATCTCTTAGCTCCTCCTGTTGAGTTGGTGCCATCGGGTCGAAGAAGCTGAAGAGTTAGACAGCGGAAGAGGAAGGTTGTTCCCGAAAGGGTGGCAGAAACCCGACCGTCAGGGAGGGTGCTTAACGTTTACCCAGAAGGTCGCTCGGATTGAAGCACCCTCCCTGACGGTCGGGT
>QHXG01000612.1:0-250 GCA_003222845.1 Acidobacteriota bacterium
GGTTGAAAAACTCGGCGCGCAACTCAATGCTCTTCGACTCGCGAATTGGGAAACGCTTGATTATTGAGAAGTCCACGTTGGTTTGCCTCGGCCCGCGCAGGACATTGCGACCGACGTTACCGAAGTCAGTTCCGTTAGCGCCTGCCGTGGCGGCGCCGTTTGAACTTGGAATTACCTGGCCCGTCAGAACAGTCGGCCGGACAAACGCGAGCGGATTGAAAAAATATCCAGCCGGTATGTTGCTGGTGGC
>QHXG01000612.1:284-3363 GCA_003222845.1 Acidobacteriota bacterium
GTCGTTGCGCCCGGCGCCCAGCTTGGCCGCATGAAAGCATTATTCCCACCGCTCAAACCATAGAACGAGCCGGCGCCTCCGTCGGTTATGTCAATCGGCAAACCAGACATTGCGGTGATGATCCCCGCCACTTGCCAATGGGAGAAGATCAACTTACCAACGATCGAACGGCCCGCAAAAGCTGGACGCGGCAAGTCCCACAGATAGCTCAATACAAAGCGATGCGTGCGGTCAAAGTCGGACACGCCACGATTCGCGCGGTTATCAAGCTGGTTACCGGCGATGTTGATCGTATCTCTAACCTCTCCCGTGCTTTCACTACCGCCGGAAGCATTATCAAGCGACTTGGCATAAGTATACGAAGCGAGGAATTGCAGCCCTTTAGAGAGGCGCCTGGTCAAACTCATCTGCAGCGAGTTGTAGCTTGATTGCGCAGTGGACTGAATCTGAAGAAAGCCCCCAACTTCGACTCCTTGATATGGAGCGCGCAACGCGACGTTCGCGGCGGCGGGCGTGTTAGTGGTAATTACCTGCCTCGTCACGGCGTTTACGATCGGATGCTGTGGGCTGGCGAGTCTTGCCTGGTTGATAGCGAGATCGCGGATCAGATTCAGTCCGCGCGTGCCGGCGTAGGCTGCTTCGAACAATAGATTTCTGCTCAATGCGAACTGAACGCTGGAATTGTATTGATGGAAGTAAGCGGTGCGCATGCCGCGGTCGAATATCTGACCGGCGAGAGCGACGCCCTTCACGAAAGTGGGAAATTGATCCTGCGATGGTAACGAAAAAAAAGGATCCGCCAAGGGAACCGTAGCTCCAGTTGGACTCCGGCGAATCGTGTACATCGGCGGAGCGTTAATCGAGATGCCGATATAAGCCGCCGATGGCCGCGAATAAAAGATGCCATAGCCGCCACGCACGACCAGGCGCCCTGAATCAAGCGGTGAATAGGCAAAGCCAACGCGCGGAGCAAAGTTATTTGGATCGACGCTTGTCAGGATGCGCTTGCCAACATTTGGTACCTCCGGCAAGTCATACTGAGGGATCACATTTCCGGCTTGCACGAAGCCGCCGATGGGAGGGCCTATAGGGTTGCCGGTGCTGTCTATCTCCATTCGCGGTTTATAAAGTGTCGGATCAAAAGTCGACATTGCCCCGCGCGTTTCGAAAGGGGGAAGATCCAGCTCGTAACGCAAACCAAGTTTCAGCATCAGCTTCCCCGAAAACTTCCAATCATCCTGGAAGAACAAGCTGTAGTCAGTCGCGCGCAAGATGCGGCTGCTAATGCCGTCTCCGTAGACCGAGTTGTTAGCCAGGCCGAGCAGAAAATTGTTGAAGTTCTGGAAGGTGATCGTGCCGCGCCGGTTATTATTCGCCGCGAGGCTGTCCCGGTAAAAGATGACCTGGCCGCCGGTACGAATGCTGTGCCGGCCGCTAGTGATCGAAAGAATATCGACCAGCGTCGTCGAAGATTCGACGTTCTGTGTATCTACATTGGTTCCCGCATTCCCAATAGCTAATGCGTTCGTTCCGGTTGGTCCGATACGGATAACGCCCAGTCCTGGATACGCATTGGCGTTCGCTCGCTTGATGCCAAGCTCCGAGTCGCGCACCGGGTTTTGCCCTGACGTGTCGCCGCGAATGAAACTGTAGCCGGCGCGCGCTTCGTTGATGATTCTCGGGCTGAGCGTGTAAATGTCCTGAAGCACGATCAATCGATTGTTCTGCTTTTGGTCCACGCCGAATCCGGGAATATTTGCGCCGCCACCGCCGCTGGGAAGTGCGAGGAACTGCGGTGCGTTCGACAGGAAAAACTTCACGGACAGCCAGTCTCTTTTGTTGACGCGGTAATCAACGTTTGAATTGAATTGATCTTCGCGATAAGTGGAGATGGCCGAGCCTGAGTAGTGGCCGTCACCCTGCGGTGTCGGGATTAGGAATTGACCGTTGGGCAGTTTGGCGTTTAGGAGCCCCAACGCCACCGGATTTATCGAGGTCGCAGGCGGTGCGGTTGGCGACACCCGCGGCCCGAAGGTTCTCAGCAAAGTTGGTTGTGAACGATCGTCAGTTAGCCCGGGCGCGATCGAGACACGGGATGTCAGACTGTTAGACGATGCTCCGTTGCGCTCGCGCGTGCCCTGATACGAGATGAAGAAGAACAGTCTATCAGTTTTGATTGGGCCGCCGGCCAGCCCGCCAAAAACATTGCGCTCTAATGTTGGCCGGCTAACACCTGCGGCTTTCAGAAATGGATTGTTCGCGTTCAGCCTATCGTTGCGGAAGTATTCATAAGCAGCGCCGTGGATATTGTTGCTGCCGCTTCTCGTCACCGCCTGAACGTTGCCGCCACCGCCGTGACCAAACGTGGCATCGTAGAGCGAAGTCTGGACTTTGAATTCCTGAATGGTCTCTGGGGCCGGCACGGCCACCATCGACGCGGCGTTGGTGGCGAAATTATTAGCGTCAATCCCATTGATTTCGAAATCATTCTGCGTCGCGCGCGCGCCGTTGACTGAAACGTTTTGTGAGTTACGGCCCAGCGCCGTGTTGTCAGGAAGAGATACAGACGTGCCCGGCGAGAGCGCGAGAATCTGCATGAAATTGCGCGTCGCGAGCGGCAATTCTGAGACGGCGCGCGTGTCAACAACCCGGCCAAGCTCTGGACCGTCTTTTTGGATCAAATGATCGATGCGTACAGTCACAGTGTCAGCGCCTGCCAGGGCCAGGTCAACATCGACCGTAATGGTTTCAGTGATTACAACCTGAACGGGGTCAAGTACGGCTGGAGCGAATCCGCTGAAAGTGATTCTCACGCGATATCCTCCCGGCGGCAGGAAAGGCACGCTGAAGTTGCCTTCATTATCAGTTGTAACTTGCCGTTCTCCAGCGGTGGTCTTGCTGCTGACGGTTACGTTTGCCGCGACTATGAGAGCGCCCCTTTGATCTTTGACTGTTCCGGCAATGCGGCCCGTGGTCTGACTTTGAGCGGAGGCGGATGACGTGCAGAGAAACAACAACCAACCAACACAGATTAGCGCAAGGCCATTTTTCGCGATCATTCTATTGGACGGCAGTGCCT
>QHXG01000633.1 GCA_003222845.1 Acidobacteriota bacterium
ATGCCGCGGTGCTGAACCGCCTGTGGAGTGACGATCTCGTCTTTACATCACCCAATGGGCACATGACTAATAAGACTCAGCGACTTGCTGGTCAGAAGCCCTCTGCACAGTCCGCGCAGTTAGCCAACATCAACGATGAAGTTAAGGTGCGCGTTTACGGCAACACTGCGGTGGTAACGGTGCTCTCGACGTGGAAAGGCAAAGCTGGTACGCAAGAATTTAGCGATCAGTATCAAGCAACTCACGTCTGGGTAAAGCAGCGGGGAAAATGGCAACTCGTTGCCGCGCATGTGACTCCCGTCAAGAAGTGATATTGCCGAGTGTTCAGAGCGCCTGGTAGTTACCCTGTCATGGAACAGAGCCTTGAACCAGCACGCAGCCATAAGCTTTCGGCAAGCGACGAAGCTATGAAAGCAATGCTGCGTGAGGGTGGAAAATAGACGAACTTCCGCCATCGTAAAGCGTGATAATGACTGTCTCGAAGCTTCCAACAAAAAGGAGTCCGCCAATGAACCTGCGAGTGAGATTCTTTTCGATTTTGATTTGTGGCTTGACGCTTTTCAGCGCGCAATCATTTGCCCAAAGCGTCCGTCAGGGAACTTCAACGCCGCCGGGCCAGGAACAACTGACAAGTCTGCCGCCGAATGGCAATTCAATGGAAGCGGTGGCAAATCAGATCGATCTCTTACGAAAGTCGGTGCAAACTCTGAGCACCAGGTTGCGGGAGATCAGCGACAGACTGCTCGCGCCCGATGCGAAAGCGAACGATAATTCAAATGACAAGGTAAAGCGCATCTCGGCGAACATGGAGCTATTAGGACGGGTCGAAGAACGCGCGGAAATCCTGCGGAAACAGCTTCTCGAATTAATCGAAAAAGAGACTGCGTACAAGAGCCGAATGGCGCAGATTGATGAGGATATTCGTCCCGAAAACATCGAGCGCGCCTTGAGCGGGATTGGCACGACGCGCACTGTCGAGCTGCGTGATACTCGACGGCGGGTGCTGGAGAATGAGCGGAAAGGACTCGAGAGTCTGTTGAATCAAACTACTTCAAGCCGTATCCGACTCGAAGAAGATGTGAGACAAGCCGATTCACTAGTTACAAAACTTCGCCAGCGCCTGCTACCATTGATTGAAAAAGAGATTGAGAAGATCACTCCGAATTAGAAAAGCTCTCAATCGGGCTGAAGGCCGGGCTCGTCAACGACAAACTGAAGGAAGTTCTGAATAAGTTAATTATGTTCCCTCTCCCTTTGGGAGAGGGTTAGGGTGAGGGCTTAGTCACGCAAGCCACCTTTTAATCCTCTTCTCCCGCCGCCGCGCGACTAAGAAATAAGGAGATGAATTCTTACACTGCTCTGCTATGCCCTCACCCCGGCCCTCTCCCAAAGGGAGAGGGAGCATCGACAAACTGAAGTTTGTCGGACTTCGCGGCTCGAATCGAAAGCACCAGGCCCGCCGCCACCAGCGCTGACAACGAGAGATAGAGTACGCCACCAAAAAAAGAACCCGTATGCGTGCTCAAGTAACCCACCACGTGCGGACCGGCGTAGCCACCGAGATTCCCAACGGAATTAATCAAGCCAATGGAAGCCGCTGCTGCCGTGCCACTTAGAAAGCTGGTCGGCAAAGACCAAAAGCCAGGGCAATAAGCATAGATTCCTGCAGCCGCAAGGCAGAACATACCAACACTGAGCACCAGGCGATCCTGGAACGTCACGGCAAGTATCAGTCCCACGCTCGCCGCGATCATAGGAAGCGCCGTATGCCAGCGGCGCTCTCTGGTTCGATCAGACGACCATCCCACCAGCAGGATCGCAATCAGGCCCACGCAATATGGCACGGCTGAGATCAGGCTGACACGCAAGTTTGACGAGCCGGACGCTTTCTTGATGATCGAAGGCAGCCAGAAAGTAAAACCATAGACGCTGCTGACGATGAAGAAATATGTGAGCGCCAGGAGAATCACTTCTCGATGTCGAAATGCCTGCAAGATGCGATGCAGGCCGATCGATTGTTTTGCTTGTCGCTCGCGATCCAATTGCGAAGTCAGCCACGCGCGCTCATCGTTGGGTAACCACTTCGCCTGATGCGGCCAGTCCGTCAGATAGAAGATCGTGATCAGGCCGAAGATGACCGCCGGCATTCCTTCGATAATGA
>QHXG01000634.1 GCA_003222845.1 Acidobacteriota bacterium
CGCACTTTACCATCTCTTGGGAGAGGTCGACGCCGCACATACTTACTCCCCGATCCTGCAGGTAACGCGCAATCTGCCCCGGGCCACAACCGATTTCACATATCTTATCCTGACCTCGCACAGTTTCAGCAAACTGATCGAGCAGTTCGCGGTCAAGCGGCTTTCGCTGCAATTCATCTAAGAACTCGTCAACGTATCGCTTCACCACGCGATCATAACTGGCTTCGATTTCTGACTTCTCCTCGGTCATCGACTATTTGAAAACAACCTAAAGGTTGAACTCTGAACGCTGGCTGTGACGGTTCAGAGTTCAACCTTCAGGTTGCCTTTCTTGTGGTTTGAAAGCCGATCCGCCGCAGCAAATCTGTGAAGCGAGAATCTTCACGTAAGCGATCGAAGCGCGGATCGACTGACAAGTAGATCATCCACTCGGCGCGTTGTTCATAGGCTTTTTCCAGCCACTCAAACGCTTTGCTCTCCTCACCCAAACTCAGAAAGAGCACCGACATCTGATACGGCGAGACATACCTGGAAGCTGAAAGCTCTTTCAACTGCTTTAACACTTCGCGCGCATCTTCGGTTCTTCCCGATAGTGCATAGGCAGAACCAAGAGAGACTAGCGGTTCTGTATTGTCTTCGGAGCGTGCTTTTTGAAATGCGGCAATGGCTTCTTCGTACCTTCTCTTCTGTTCGTAAACCAAACCCAGCCAGAGATAAACGCGATAACGATTCGGTTCCAGATCAAGAAGCTTCTGATAAACGTTGATGGCTTGGTCGTATTGTCGCGCGTAATGAAGGATCTGACCCAGATCTCCTTGTGCGGTGAGCGACAGCGGATCAAGTTCCAGACCGCGTCTGGCCTCCGCAATTGCTCTATCCGCCTTGCCGTTGACGAGCAGATAGAACGCATACCACTGATGGGCCTGCGCGTGATTCGCATTGAGTTTGATGGCGCTCTTGAATGCTGCTTCGGCCTCAGCCCACTCAAAGCAGTGCATGTTGGCGTGGGCAAGGGAGACATACGCTTCAGCCAGGGTGTCGTCAATCTGCAAGGCACGGATCGCTGCTTTTTTCGCCATCGAAAAGGCGTCTTTCGAAAGAACCGCCGCCAGACCAACATCGCCGCGGAACGCATAGCAGTCGCTGATGCCGGCATAGGCCAGCGCATAGTTTGGATCGATGGCGATCGCCTGCTGAAAGCATTCGAGCCCTTTCTCCAATCTTTCGATGGTGCGCTTGTTCCAATGGTAGCGGCCTTTGAGATAGAGCTGGTACGCTTCAGCGTTTTCCGTATAGCGCCTGGCTAGCCGGTCTTTGTCTTCGCCACTCAACTTCAGCCGCAAAGTCTCAGCGATTTCCCGAGCAATTTCTGCCTGCATCTCAAAGATGTCTGCCGGCCTGCGGTTATAGCTTTCGCCCCAAAGCTGCGAGTCGCTTTCAACATCTATCAATTCCGCGCCGATGATCAGCCGATCCCCCACCTGATGAACTCTGCCGGTAAGCACGGCCTGTACGTCGAGAGCGTGTCCAACTTCCTTTGATTCAACTTCACGGCCTTTGTAGCGAAAGACGGTATTGCGCGCCACCACGCGCAGCTTTGGCAATTGCGAAAGCGCGTTGATGATGCTCTCAGTGATGCCATCGCTCAGGTAATCCATGTTTGGATCGGCGCCCGTATTCATGAACGGCAGGATAGCCAGCGATTTGATGGCCTTACGAGAAGTTCGCTTGAGCGACATTGCTGTCCGAGGCGATTTCTGGACGGTCTCGGTCGCATGTGCGGCAGGAAAACTCTCGGCCGGCGCCAGGCCGACGAGGCGCACGATGCGACTGAATCTGGCGTCGCCACGCAAACTTTGCCATCGCGGATCGACCGTGATGTAAATCACCCAGCCGTCATGTATTTCATAAGCTCGGTTGAGCCATTCGAAACATTCTTCTTTCTGACCGAGACCATGATGAATGAGCGCCAGATCATAAGACGACACATATCGGCACTCAGACATTTCAGTCAGTTCCAGCAGCAATTTTTGCGCGTCGGCCGTTGCGCCCGAGACCGCATAACAATGAGCCAAAGAAGCGAGGCTCCCAGGGCTTTTCTGGGAGAGTTCTCTGGCTTTCGCGAATTCGGCCAGCGCGTCATCGTACATCTCGCGCTGTTCGTAGACACGCGCCAACTCGAGATGCGCCTGTAAGAAGTTCGCATCCATCTCGATGGATTTGTGGAATTGATCTATCGATTCATCGAATCGGCCAGCAAAGTAAAGCAGCTCCGCGGCGCTGGTATTCACCGGCAATGCCAACGGATCGAGCTGCAAGGCACAGTTGATCGATGCGATGGAATCTTCGAACTGGCCCGTAAAAGCCAAATAATAGGCCTGCCAGACACAAGCCTGGGCACAATTCGGATTCAGCTCAAGCGCGCGCCGCAATTCTTTCTCAGCTCTGGGCCAGTCAAACAGATGCATGCTGGCGTGCCCCAGCGTTCCGTGCGCTTCGGCCAAAGCATCGTCCAGCTCGAGCGCGCGATTGGCTAATTGTTGGCCCTGCAGAAAGGATTCCTTCGGAGGAGTCGCCTGCACCCGAACATCGCCGAGTGCGATCTGGCAGTCCGCCAGCCCCGTGAACGCCAGAGCAAAATTCGGATCGACCGAAAGCGCCTGCTGAAAACATTCTATCCCGCGATTTGTGTCTTCCTGAGTCCGCTTGTTCCAGAAGAAACGGCCCTTGAGATAAAGCTCATAGGCTTGAGTATTCTTTGTAGGGCGCTTCATCAGGCGCTTTTTCTGCGGTCCTGAAACTTTAAGCCGCAGAGTTTCGGATATGTGTCCCGAGATTTCTTCCTGCAGCTCAAAAATGTCGGCCATAGCCCGATGGTGCTGCTCGCC
>QHXG01000177.1 GCA_003222845.1 Acidobacteriota bacterium
TGAGGTCTGCGGTTAAAGACGCCAAGGTCGATGGCCAGCATTACGAGGATGAAAAGACAGAACCCAATCCACGCCAGTGTCGAAGTCGCGAGCAGATGCATCTACGCCTAAAATACCATTCGCGCTCAGCCTTTCTCTAGTTCAGGCGTCGGCTAAGCCTTTTCTGACGGTAATTTAGCTTGACTGTCTACGGCAATACGCCTTCCGGAATCCGCCACGGGTGCAACTCAACGACGAGTCGTCCGCTCTTGACCATCGGATCGGTGGCGCAAAGGTCTTGCGCTTCCTTCAACGACGCTACGCGCAAAACGAAAATGCCTCTCAAATCGCCGTTGTCTCCGAACGGGCCGGCGGCGATTAGCTTCTTCATTGCGGCCAGCCGCTCAATGTTCGCGATATGTGCTTTTTGCAGTTCCTGAATCTCAGGATTCTTATCGTCGCCCTCTTTTCGGTTCGGTCCTCTCTTCAAAAAAGCGAAATAGACAGTGTTCAATTTCAGCGGTAAGTTTGCCTTCTTGAAAACATCTTCCGACCACCAGGCGTGCATTTCGGGAACCATCAATCCTGCCTTCACTGCCGGGTCGCCATCGACCCAACTTTTCGCTTCTGCGGTTGATGAAGCTCGCAGAATGAAAATGCCGGCAAGATCCGTATCGTCATCGAACGGCCCCGTGATGACTGCTTTGCCGGATTCGAGCAGCGACAAAACGTTCGCGAGGTGTTGCTGGCGAATTTGATTTCGTTCCGGCTCTTTGGTGCTGGCCCATTCTGGCCCCTTCTTCATGATCGCCATCTGGAACTGAACGAGCTTGTGCTGCGGCTCTTGGGCACTTGAAAAGGAAGTTAGAACGAGGACTAATAAGAGTAATGCGGCAACAGCCTTCATGAATAGACCTCCACAGTCTGATATCTCAGTTAAGGCTCAATACTCAGATAAGCTCTAGGTAAGGAAGGGTGGCTTGCCCCCGCTTCTAGTAACTGTTTTCACCGAGCAGCCAGCAATCATTGTTTACCAAACGGTTTCGCCTTCAAGAATTGGCGGGGGCAAGCCACCCTTCCTGACCTTGAGGGTTTTTCAGGTTAGAAGTTTTCCAGGGTTGACTCTAACCAATCTTCGCCGTCTTCACGCAGGTAATTGCCGGCAAGCCTTCGGTGATCATCGTCCACGAATCGCCGCCATTCTTCGAGCCGAACAGCTTGCCGCTGCGTGTGCCGAAGTAAAGGCCCGTCGGATCGTTCGCGTCAGCTTTCAGGTTGTCGCGCAAGATCGTTTCCAACGCGTCCTCTTGCGGCAAACCTTCGGTCAGTGGATCCCATGAATCACCGGCGTTCTTGGTGCGATAGACACGCAGCTTTGCTTCCGGCGTGCAGCGAAATTCGTCTGACTCGATAGGAATAATGTAAACGGTATTCGCGTCATGCGGATTAATTTCCATCGCAAAGCCGAAATCAGAAGGCAAACCATTTCCGATGTCATTCCACGAATCTCCGGCATCATCGCTGCGATAAACGCCCCAGTGATGCTGCAAAAACATTCGATTCGGATTCGAAGGATGGTTGACGACTTTGTGGACACACTGTCCCCATTCAGGATACTGCTGATCCGGCGGGAGAAATTTCGCGCGAATACCTTTATTTCGCGGTTGCCAATTCTTGCCGGCATCGTCCGTTCGATAGACGCCGCCGGTCGAAATCGCGACGAACATGCGATCAGGATTTGACGGATCGGGAAGAATCGTGTGCAGACAAAGCCCGCCACCGCCCGGCATCCATTGCGTCCGATGCGGGTGATCGAACAGGCCGCGATCGAGCGACCAGGTCTCTCCAGCGTCGGTTGATTTGAAAAGCGCCGCGGGTTCGACGCCGCAATACAGCGTGTCAGGCTCGTTCGGGTGGCCCTCAGCGATTTGCCAGATCTGTTTCAGCGACACATCGCTGCCTTCAGGGAATTTGATGTTGTAGGTTTCGGGATCGCTCCACGTCAGGCCAAAGTCATTCGATGAACTCAGAAACGATCCCCAGAATGGACTGTTGACCGCCGCCCAAAGTCGATTGCGTCCGTTGCGTCCATCATGGGCCAAGGCGTAGATGCTTCGGCCGGGAAAGTACGGACCGGCCTTCTCCCACTTTTCGCGCGCGCCGCCGGAGCGGAACAGAAACGCTCCCTTTATCGTGCCCACAAGCAGAAGGTTATCGCCTGAGCTGACGTTGATTTGATTTGTGCTTGGCATCGAGACTCCGAAAGAAAGTAAGCTTGCAGATCGATGCGCGATTATATCAGAACCGCCTGCAGTACAGAGAGTTGGCCCTGATTTGGCTGGGGCTCCGATGATTACGGGATCAACCGCCCGCTCCCGCAGGCGGTTCTGACAGTTTATTGGATAGCAGCCAACCGGCTTTGCTTTTCGGCCATCCAAACGAGGCCCAGGTTGCCGCCACTTGCGCTAGCGGGTGGACATCACGTGGAAATATAATGCTCGGCAAAGATTCGAGCACATGCGGGTTGAGTTATTGATTCTCAGTTACGCTTCTTTAGATGTTCGTTATGTTTAGATCAAATATTCTCTCCAATCGCCCGTTTCAGTGGTCGAATTTGAGATTTCGAATCTCAAATTTGAAGTTTCAAATATCGGTATCGGCCATCGCACTCGCATCGTCGGTCATGACGCTCTGCCTCAGCTCAACTGCTTTTGCGCAGCAACAGCCAGTGGCCGGCGCACGTTACGACATTACCAACTACCGCATCGAGGTCCAGTTGAGTCCCAATGAGCATACGCTGCGGGCCGGGGCCGACGTAACGTTCGTGCCACTGGACGCAACGCGCTCGGTCGTCTTCGAATTGAATGGATCACTGCACGTTGATAACGTCGAGAAGGACGGAAAGGCCTTGACCGGATTCGTACAAGATGCGGTCGGCGCCGGCGCTCTCGGGCCCAACGTGCGCATCGACTTGGGGCAGGTCGTACCGGCGGCCCAGGCTGTGACCGTGCGAATTCGCTGGAGCGGCGCACTCGCGTCTCCGGAGGGCGGACCGCTGGCGAATAAACGGCTGGCTTATGTTGGGCCGGAAGGTTCGTATTTGATGTACGCGTCGCGGTGGTTTCCATTTCATGATTATGCCGCGGATCGCGCGACGTCGGACATCACCGTGATTGTGCCGACCGGGGTGCAGGTGGGCGGCATCAGCGACGAGCCGGTCACTCCGCAGGTTGATAAGAGCGGGACTACCCGTTTTCGTTTTGTCAACAAACAACCGGTCCTGGTCGGGAATTTTGTCGCCGGTCAGTACGTGGTCAAATCGTTGCGGTTCGGCAGGTACGAACTGCAATTCTTCGTCAAGCCGGGCAGCGAAAATCGCATCGGCAATTTTGGCGAATCGATGGGCCATGCGTTGGAGTTTTACACGAAGCAATATGGCTCGCCCGCGTTCGGCTCGCGCTTCATCATTGCACAAACTGACGACGAGACAATGGAAGCCTACTCTGGCCAGGGAATTCTCTTCCTGGCTTCCCGATTTTTTGATTCGACAAAGCCGGCGTTGGAAGAGCGTTTACAGCGCGAAGTCGCCTATCAATGGTGGGGACAAACGATCGGTCTCAAATCTTTCGACGACGCGTGGATTTCGCAGGGACTGGCCGAATGGAGCGCGTTTGCCTTGCGCGAGGACACGCTCACGGGCGCTCAACTCGATTCGGCCCAACGCGAAGAGCAGGAGCGAGCCCTGACTTTCGAGCAAACCGCCTCGATTGCGCGGGCGCCGTCGGCTTTGGACGATCAATCTGCGGCCTATCAATCGATTGTGTTCTACAAGGGTGCGATGGTCTTTCGTATGCTGCGCGAAACACTCGGTAAGGAACAGTTCAATCAGTTACTGCGAAAATTCCTCGAGCAGTATCGAAACAAGAGTGCTTCGGTCGATGACTTCGAACGACTGACATCGCAGGTTGCGGGCAAGAATATGCGTTACTTCTTCGCGCAGTGGGTGGAAGGCACGGGCGTACCCGAATTCGGCGTCGACTATCAAATAATCCGCACGCGCGCCGGCAAGTTCCGCACGCGTGGCACGGTGCGCCAGAACGTCGAAAACCTGCAGATGCCGGTTGAACTGACCCTGCATTCGGAAGGCGACTCGCAAACGAAAGCCCTGTATCTCGACGGCAAGAGCGAAGATTTTGATTTCGAGTCGAAGGGGCAGCCAATCAACGTCGAAGTCGATCCCAACGAGAAGATTCTGCGCATGTCCGACGATTTGAAGATCGCGATTGTCGCTCGTCGCGGCATCGAGTTGTTCAAAGAAGGTCAATACGCCGAGGCCCAGCAACAACTCGAGTCGGCGCTTAAGCTCGACCGCAACAATGCGTGGGTTTACTACAATCTGGGCTTGATTTACTTCGAACAGAAGAACTGGCAGCTGGCATTAGATAACTTTCAGGCGGCGATAGACTCGGCCAGCAGCAAGCCCGAATGGATCGACACCTGGGCCCGCATCAAACGCGGCAATTCCTACGATGCTAAGGGCGATCGTGCCAAGGCCGTCAACGAATACAACAAAGCGCTGCAAACCGGCAGCAACTATGACAACGCCCAGGCAGTGGCGAAGAAGTTCATCGCCACCCCGTACGATCCGAAGGCTCCCGCGGAACAAGCACAGAACACGCCGAGCGATTCTGAGTGAGCCGCGTTCACGCGGCTTGCCCGCATAGGGTTATTAAACAGCCGTTTACGGCTGGGTAGCAACGCGTCGACAGGTTTGATTAGCCCGGCTTGAGCGGGCTTTTTCAGTTTGTGGCTATAAGGCGAGGTTTCGCACGCACACCAAAGCGCGCTAATCTAAAACCCCGGATCTGGCACTGGGCGCTGATCTCGAGCCGATCCTAGATCATGAAAGCTGAAGCATCGAATTCAAAATTCCGCGAGTTGAAACCGGAACAAGCCGCAGCCGCGCACACTCTCGATCGACATCTTTCCGTTATTCCCGGTCCCGGCGCAGGCAAGACGCTTGTGCTGGTGGAGCGCTATCTGGAAATTCTTCGCACCAGGAAAGTCTCCGTCGATAACATCGTAGCGATCACTTTCACGAATCGCGCTGCCAACGAAATGCGCGAGCGCGCGCGCAAGGAGATCGACCATCTTCTTAAACAGACAGATGGAGACGAACGCCGGCGCTGGTTGCGTCACAAGCGCGCGTTGGAAGGCGCCGTTATCACTACGATTCACGGTTTTTGTTCACGCGTCCTGCATGAGTTTCCCGTCGAGGCCGACATCGATCCGCAGTTCACGTTGCTCGACGAGCATCGGGCGACCATGCTCCTGGAAGCGATGGTTGAGGAATCACTCACCAATGCAATTCAGCACGGCGATGAAAAGATCGTGCAGTTGACGCTTGGAGCGAGCCGGGCCTCCCTCGCTGCGGCGCTCGTGCATCTCTACTGGAAGTATCGGGGAGAAGGATTGTCGCCGGACCATATCGAAAGACTCTCGGAAGGGAACCATGCCTCCGAGGAGGATTACTTTTCTGCCCTCAAAGAACTGGACTCGGTGATGGCGGTTTTTCTCTCAGCGCGGAGATCTTCCCCCGACGCCGAAAAGAAGCGAGTCAAAGCTGAGCGTGAATGGCCGTCGCTACGCGCAATTCTCGCCCAGCCGGCCGACAACCGATCGATCGCGGCTTATTGCCAGGCGATTGAGGACTTCCGCGAAATGCGGCCAAAAAAGGGGAGCGCGCCAGGCGTCGAGCGTCTCGATGAATTGCTCTGGGGCTTGAAGTCTGGCGATCGAGTCTGCGGCAGGGTTCCGGCTTTGGGTTTCGATCTCCTGGCGAAAGATTACGCGATCAGTCTCGTTAAGGTGCTGGGCGATATCGAGCGCCGGCTCGACGAAGAGAAGCAGCGTCTCTCAGCGCTTGATTTTGACGATCTGCAACTGCGCACGCTGAAACTCTTGAATACGCATCCCGAGGTGCTCACCCGCGTCGCGGAACGTTATCGGTTCTTTCTGGTCGATGAATTCCAGGACACCAACGGCTTGCAGCGCGATCTGATGAACAAGCTCGCGCTGGACACGGGCGCGAACCTGTTCATCGTCGGCGATCGCAAACAATCGATCTACGGGTTTCGCGGCGCAGATGTCGATGTGTTTGCGGAGATGACGCAGGCGATTGAAAGGGCCAGCGGCGCGCAGCAACCGCTGAAGGTTAATTTTCGCAGCCAGAAAGCTCTGATCGATGCCTTCAATTTCTTGTTCAAGCCAATCTTCGAAGCCCGCACGGAAATCCCTCGCGAAGAGTTATCGCAACTCGGCTACGTCGAACATGAAGCGAGTATTGCCGAGCGACCCGAGGAGCACGAGCCGCCACTGGTCGAATTCCTGGTGAGTGTTCTGCCGCCGGCAAGAAAATCGAACCAGAAATCGGAAAGCACGCCAGCAGAAAAAACCGATCGTTTTGACGCGCGCGAACGCGACGCAGCTCAGGTGGTCGAAAGAATCGATGCCCTCACTGGGTACGCAGGCGTCCCGCCTGCCATCCGAGCAGGAGGCAGGCATGATGCCTGCGTACCGAGATACGGCGACATCGCGATGCTGTTTCGTGCCCTGACCGGCGTTTGGGTTTACGAAAGCGCCCTGCGTCGCGCCGGCATTCCTTATTTGACCGTCCAAGGCAAAGGCTTTTATCAACGCGAAGAGATCACCGATCTGATTCAACTGCTGAGGTTTCTCGATAACACCACCGACGAAATAGCACTCGCGGCCGTGCTGCGTTCTCCGTTGTGCGGCATCTCAGACAATGGACTCCTCGCCTTGCGTTGCGCGCCAAAGATTGGCGAGGACACAGGGTCAGGACGATTGCCACGCCGCAACTTGCTGCGCGCAGTGCGCCATCATCGCGAGATCCAATTCATTGACAAAGACGATCGCGCTGAACTCAATGATGCGTCGGCTTTTTTGGATTCAATGATTCAGCGGCGAAATCGTTACGGCATCGCCGAGCTTCTGCGTGGTGCGGTCAGGGCGACGGATTATCTGACCGTGATCGCTGCCAACTTCGACGGCGCCCAGCGCATTGCGAATGTGGAGAAGCTTTTCCTTCTGGCCGAACGCTTTGAAAAGACTGGCGCCAATCTGATTCGCGACTTTGTCCGCTACGTCGAAGAGTTCGAAGCCATCGGCGGGCGCGAAAGCGAAGGCCAGATGGACAAATCGGCGAACGTCGTTCATTTGATGACGATTCATCAGGCCAAAGGCCAGGAGTTTCCCATCGTCATCATTCCGGATTTGCATCGCAAGCCGATGGACAACGATGCGTCGTTCATTCTCGATCCGCGCAAGGGTTTGAGCGTCAAGATTCCCGATGGACGTGGGCAGATGGTTCGCGGCGCTTTTCTTGACGAGCTGCAACAAAGAGCCGGCTGGCGCGAAGAGTTCGAGAGCATGCGCCTGCTGTACGTGGCCGCCACTCGCGCCAGGGATCGTCTGATTTTTTCCGGGGCAGTGGCGCAAAACAGTCTTAAGAATCTGACGCAAACGGAAAGTGGGCAATGGCTGGCTTGGATTTGGCAAGCGCTGGAATTGGGCGAGCATCCGCAGAGCGGAGTGCTGAGATTCGATGATAGCGTGGAAATTCGATTGAACGTCGATCGCGATCTTTCTCAGACGCGAAAGGCAATCGCCGCGCCAGCCGCAGACAACACGGCCGCGACCACAATCGACGCTTCGCGACCCATCGCTGAGTTGTTTCCTTTGCTGCAACCGCTCCCCCTGGAACGCGGACAGGCGTTGCGCCGTTTCAGCGTCACGCAACTAATCAACTTCCAACGCTGCGCGCGGCAATATTTCTTCGATCGGATGCTGCACGCGCCGGGCAGAGAAGAGTTGACCGTTTGGAATGACGCCGAAGCCCCCGAACCACCAGCAAACTTGACCGCCGCGTTGAAAGGCGCTTGTATTCACCGCTTCTGCGAAACATTTTCAACCGGAGACGATCCGAAAGCGCGTCTGCGGGCGAGCTTTGAAGATGTGATTCGCCAGCGGCAGGCTGAACTTGCAGGCCGGGCGTTCGATATCGATCACGAACAGGCAGTCAAAGACTTGTGGCCGCTGGCGGAAAACTATCTCCAGAGCCAGGTCTTTCAACGCGTACAAGCAGCGGAAAAGCTGCACGGCGAGGTTGCTTTCGATAATCCGCAATCCGCAATCCGCAATCCGCAATCGTCAGGGCTTTGGAGCGAGTTGCGTTTTCGTTTGCGACGGCCCTTGGGAATTCTCACCGGCACAATCGATAAACTGCTGATTGTCCCGGCAAAGAATGGTGACGGTTTTGAGGTCGAAATCATCGACTTCAAGACCAATCGCTTTAGGTCGCCGGCAAAGGGAGAGGCTAATCGATCTCAAAGCGCTGCCGTGGCCGTCTCAGGAACCACGCCAGCCGTGACGGGTGCGCGACGCACCAAGCCTGCTTTATCTCAATCCACTCAGGGCTTTTTCGATTTCGAATCGCCGGTAGAAACATTGCCGGCAGTAGATTCAGCCGATCATGTTCTGCCCGCACAAACCGACCACGCCATCGAAGAACAAATCAAAACAGTCGCGCACGCTTATCAACTACAAATGCAGTCATACGCGCTGGCAATCCATGAGCTGCTCACTTTCAGTACCCTGACGAGTCGGGGTAACGACCGCGCCAAAGCCAGCCCGGCACTTAAGATCCATAACCTTCGCGCCACGCTCCACTTCATCGATCCCAACGTCGAAATCAGTGTCACGCCAACATTGCTTGATTCGGACTCTTGCGTGCGTGCAATTGACGATGCGATGCTTGCGATCGCTTCACTCGATGGCATGATCGATGCCGAGATGTTCCCGCCCAATCCAGCAACGCACTGTCGCATGTGTAATTTCCGTGAACTTTGTCAGGCGGGACAAGATTGGCTCAGACAACGCGCGTCAGAACCGCCTGCGGTAGCGGGCGGTTGATCTCTGTCAATGAGGTTGAGTGATATTCACGTTCAACCGCCCGCTACCGCAGGCGGTTCTGACCTAAGACCCAACTAAAGTTATGGTACTCTATGCGCCGCTTTCTCATCTCTCGTGTCTCAGAGGACTAATCTGGAATGGCTACGCTGAAATCTTTCGATGGCGGAGAATTCGACGCTTACATGGCTCTGCCCGCGAGTGGCTACGGTCCGGGCATCGTCGTGTTGCAGGAAATCTTCGGCGTCAACGAATATATGCGCACTGTCTGCGATTGGTATGCGTCGCACGGCTTCGTTGCGATTTGCCCCGATCTGTTTTGGCGACAAGAACCCGGCATTCAGTTAACCGACCGATCGGAAGCGGAATGGCAGCGAGCCTTTGCGCTTTATCAGGGCCTCGATGAAGTGAAAGCAGTTGAGGATTCCGCGGCTGCGGTCGAGTTTCTGAGAAAGCATCCGGCGTGCAGCGGCCGAGTCGGCGCGGTTGGATTTTGCTTGGGCGGCAATCTCGCCTGGCTGCTTTCAGTGCGATTCAAACCGGATTGCGCTGTGGGTTACTACGGCGTCAGCATCGAAAAGACTTTGGGCGAAGCTGACGGTCTCAGTTCGCCTTTGATGCTGCATATTGGGGGAAAAGATCAATACTGTCCGCCGGACGCGCAGAAAGAGATTCACGCTGCGCTGGATTCAAACCCGCTGGCCACGATTCACGATTATGCGGATCAAGATCATGCCTTCGGTCGTCCTGGCGGCAAGCACTACGATGCTGATGCGGCGGAATTGGCGAACCTGCGCACGCTGGAATTCTTTGTTAGGAACCTCGCGGGCACCGGATTGGCGACTGCCCAGAAATCCCTCTCTGATCGTTGGGATGAACACGTCAAGTATGAATTCGCCACGCGCGACACCGAAGATACTTTGGAAACTATGGTCGCGGACGCTTATGTCAATCACATTCCGGTGATGACCGGCGGCGTGGGCCACGATCAACTTCGCGAATTTTATTCCCAGCGTTTCATTCCCCAGATGCCACCCGACACCTCGATGACTCCGGTCTCGCGCACCATCGGAATAGAGCGCGTCGTAGATGAGATGGTTTTCGAATTCACGCACACGATCAAAATGGATTGGATGCTGCCGGGAGTCGAGCCAACTAACAAGCACGTGAAGATTCCGCTGGTCGTCATCGTTCACTTTCGCGACGGCAAGCTGGCGCATGAACACATCTATTGGGATCAGGCTTCGGTGTTGGCGCAACTTGGCTTGATAGACAAGACGAAGCTTCCGGTGGCGGGTGTTGAGACGGCTGAGAAGGTGCTCGATCCGAGTTTGCCCGCAAATAGATTAATGAATAGCTGAATTTATTGTTAACAGTTAAGTGGTGTGCTAGATTCGGATCACGGAGTAAGGCCTGGTATGAGAACCCGCAAGCGAGTCAAGTTAGGAAAACACATTGTTGCCGATCCTGAAATCTGTCACGGTCAACCCACGTTCGAAGGTACCCGGATCATGGTGAAGAGCGTGCTTTACTACGTTGCCCAAGGCAAGAATTGGAACTGGATTTCGAAGACCTACGACGGACGCATCGGTCGGGACGAAATCGGTGAAGCCGTGGGACTTGCCAGCAACGCATTGATCGAGAAAACTGCTAAGTAAGCGCGCGTGAATATTTTGGACGAGGATATTGATGCTGCTCAGTGCCAGCAGCTTCGAAGATGGAACATACACTTCCAACGCATAGGCATTCATGTGGGCAGGCTCGGCATGAAAGATCGGAATGAACTGGTGCCCTTACTGCATCGCCTTAGTCGGCCGACATTCTTTTCCCGAGATCACGGTTTCTACGATCCTCAACTCCGTCACCCAGCCTATGGCATTGTCTTTCTTGACGTCGTTCCCGACGAATGCGCCAGCTATATACGCAGGGTTTTACGGCACCGAGCGTTTCGAACGCGAGCGCAACGCCTTGGTAGAGTAGTGCGGGCTCGGCCAAGCGGAATTACCTACTGGCAGATAAATGAAAAGGTTCAGCATATCCAGGCTTGGTGAGAAACGCCTGCAAACTTTTTGAATAAGACAAGCAACCAGAACCAAACAAAGGAGCCAAAGATTTCGGGTGCGCCGCTCGTCTCTCGCCTTCGTCGCGATCTCGGCACGGTTGAATCCTACGCGGCGCTGATCGGAATTCTGATTGGCGCCGGCATCTTTAAAGTCACCAGCGACGCCTGGAGGCTAACCGGCCCCAGCGTAATTCTTGGTTACGCAGTGCTGATGCCGGCAATCCTCGCCACCTCAGTTCCATACGCGGCGTTTATCTCGACACCTCTGGGGCGCGAGCCGGGCGGCGAGTACTTGCACATTTCGCGTACGCTGGGCGGCTTTCGACTCGCTTTCATTGGAGCGTGGCTCAAGATAATTGCTTACGTCGGCGCGGGCGCCTACCTGGCGAGCGCGCTAGCGGACTACATCATCGAATTGACGGGCAGACGTTTCAGCGGCTCATTCGTTCACCAATCGCTGGCGATTGGCAGTCTGTTTTTCTTCTATCTCATTCACCTTGTAGGGGTGCGCTGGTTCGGCAGAATTCAGGTGGGCATGTGCGTGCTGCTGGGTCTTTCAATTTTCGTCCTCGTCATTCCCGGATTGTTCGCGATTCACCCGGCAAACTACTCACCATTTGTTACGCACGGTATCAGCGGATTTGCCTTGTGCCTGGCGCCAATT